>CABUUG010000018.1 GCA_902494605.1 uncultured Collinsella sp. | reverse complement strand
GTCAGCAGCTCACCAAGCTGAAGATCGTGAAGGTCCAGGCTACGTCCCGCGCCAAGAAGGCTGTCAAGGCAGAGGCTGAGGCTGTTGCCGAGGCTCCCGTCGCCGAGTAGATTACACTCGTAACGAAAGAGTAGGTATACACAATGGCACACAAAAAAGGACTCGGTTCCTCCCGTAATGGCCGTGACTCCCGCGGTCAGCGCCTTGGCACGAAGCGCTATGCCGGCCAGACGGTAACCACGGGCACGATTCTCGTCCGTCAGCACGGCACGCACATCCACCCGGGTGAGAACGTTGGCCGTGGTAAGGACGACACGCTGTTCGCGCTGGTCGACGGTACCGTTGAGTTCCACAAGGGTATCAAGCACAGGGTCAGCGTACGCCCGCTCGCGAACGCGTAATTCACCCTTCATAGAGCACATATGTGGGAGGCACTTGAGTTTTAGGATTCAAGGGTCTCCCTCTTTTTTGTAGGAGGCGATTCTGTTGTCACAGTTCACCGATATCAGCCGCATTAACGTGTGCGGCGGCGACGGCGGAGCCGGATGCATGTCGTTTAGGCGCGAGGCATTTGTCCCCAAGGGTGGCCCCGATGGCGGCGACGGCGGTTGTGGCGGCAATGTCGTCATCCAGGCTGATGCTCAGCTGTCTTCGCTGATCGATTACCGCTTTAAGCATCACTTCCGCGCCGAGCGCGGCACGCACGGGCAGGGTGCCCGTCGTAACGGTAAGAGCGGCGAGGACCTGATTCTCAAGGTCCCTATGGGTACCGTGGTACGCGAGCTCGACCCCGAGACGCAGACCCCGATGTTCGAGATTGCCGACTTGGTGCATGATGGCGAGCGCGTTGTCGTGGCGCCCGGCGGTGCCGGCGGCCTGGGCAACACGCACTTTGTGACGTCGGTGCGCCGCGCGCCCGCGTTCGCTCAGCTGGGCGAGCCGGCCGAGGAGCACTGGATTGAGCTCGAGATGAAGCTCATGGCCGATGCCGCGCTCGTGGGCTTCCCCTCGGTGGGTAAGTCATCGCTCATTGCGCGCATGAGTGCCGCCCGCCCCAAGATTGCCGACTACCCGTTTACCACGCTCGTGCCGAACCTCGGCATGGTGCGTGCCGGCGAATATTCTTACGTCGTTGCTGACGTCCCCGGTCTTATCGAAGGTGCGAGCGAGGGCAAGGGCTTGGGTCACCAGTTCCTGCGCCACATTGAGCGTACGGCCCTGATCATGCATGTCGTCGACATGACGGGCGGTTTTGAGGATCGCGATCCGGTCGAGGATTACCACATCATTAACCGCGAGCTCGAGCAGTATGGCGCCGAGCTCTCGGAGCGTCCGCAGATCGTCGTTGCCAACAAGTGCGACGCGCCGGGCACGGCCGACAAGATTGCCGACCTTAAGCGCGCAGCGCTCGACGATGGACATATGTTCTTTGCCGTGTCTGCTGTGACGGGCGCCGGCCTCAACACGCTGATGCTTGCCGTGGGCGAGCAGGTGGCTAAGCTGCGCGCCGAGTTGGCTGTCTCGGATGAGCCGGTCGTTCTGCGCGACGATGAGTGGGAGCGCCGCCGCCTGCAGCGTGAGAAGCGTTTCCGCATTGTCCAGGAAGAGCCCGGTGCCTTCCGCGTGGTCGGTCGCGCCATCGAGCGCATGGTCATTCAGACCGACTGGGAAAATGAGGAAGCCGTCATTTACCTGCAGCATAAGTTTGCGCGTATGGGTGTTGACGACGCGCTCGAGAAGGCCGGTTGCCGTGCGGGCGACGAGGTCCGCATTTGCCAGCGCGCCTTTGACTTTGAGGGCGCTGAGGACTTCTCGGAGTACGAGGAGCTCGAGGATGCTGGCGAGGACGTTGCCGTTGAGGCCATTGACGTTACCGATGCTGCGGATGAGGGCGTCGAGGTTGTCGATGCGGTGGATGCCGCGGACGATGCCGAGACCTCGGAGGGCGAGTAAGCCATGTCGCTGCGCGGTGGAATCGGTCTGCCCGAGCTTCCTCTAGAGGACGGGCAGGAGTTTAGGCTCGGCATTATGGGTGGCACCTTTGATCCCATCCATTACGGGCACCTGGTGACCGCCGAGCAGGCGCGCGAGTCGCTCGACTTGGACGCTGTGCTCTTTATGCCGGCGGGCTCTCCTGCCTTTAAGCTTGACAAGCCGGTGACGCCTGCCGAGGACCGTTATGCCATGACGGTCCTCGCCACCGCTGCGAACCCGGCCTTTTTGGCGAGCCGGTTCGAGATCGACCGCCCGGGCGTAACCTATACGGCCGATACGCTTCATGCCCTTCGCGACTTTTACCCGCCGCAGGTAAAGCTCTACTTTATTACGGGCGCCGACGCGATTATCGATATTGTGACTTGGCATGATGCCGAACGAATCGCTGAGCTTGCTACCTTTATTGCGGCGACGCGACCGGGCTTTGATATCGATACGGCGCGTGCCCGAATCAAAGAGTCGGGGCTGCCGTTCGACGTGCGCTATATTCAGATTCCGGCGCTGGCGATCAGCTCGACGAACATTCGTAAGCGAGTTGCTCGCGGTATGAGCGTGCGCTATCTTACGAGCGAGTCCGTGCTCGGCTACATTCGCAAACGCAGGCTATATGCCGATTTGGGCCAAGAAGATTTTGAGTGATGGGGGTCTACGTTGTCGGTAGAGGATCAGTTTGAGGGCGATGAGCGCGCGCTGCTCAAGCGCATTCAAGAGCTGCTCGATGTTCGCATGAAGGATAAGCGCAAGCGCTATGTGCATTCGCTGGGTGTTGCCGAGACCGCAATTCATCTGGCCGAGGTCTACGGCGTCGACCGCTTTGATGCCGCTGCCGCCGGCTTGATCCACGACTGGGACAAGGTGCTTTCCGATGACGAGCTGGTCACGCGCGCTCTGCATTACGGCATTAAGATTGCCGGCTCTCCTTCTGCCGCGACGCCGCTTTTGCATGGCCCTGTTGCCGCCTATGAGCTTCCGCAGCTTTTCCCCGAGTTGTCGCCGGCCGTTTTCCAGGCTGTCGACCGTCACACCGTGGGTGCCTGCGACATGACGCCGCTCGATATGGTGGTCTTTGTGGCCGATGCCATCGAGCCCACCCGCCACGGCGACTATGCGCATGCGCTGCGCAAGATGGTGGGGGAGTCGACGCTCGATGAGTTGTTCTTCTCCTGTTTTGCGCAGGGTTTGGTCTATGTGATCCAGTCCGGGCGCTATCTTTATCCCACAGCTATTACGATTTACAACCATTACGCCCAGCTGCGCTAGCTCGGGCTGTCTAGAAAGAGGTATTCCATGGCCGACGAGACCATGACCGACGAGCAGATTCTTGAAGGTGTGGAGCACAAGAGCTTCGTCGCCACGTCCGACCGCACTGCCGCCTCGCTGTCCGCGAGCGGTGTCGCCGCCGAGGATGTCGCCCGCGCCGCCGCGCAGGCCGCCTACGACAAGAAGGGCGAGGACGTTCAGGTGCTCGACCTGACCGAGCTTTCCGACGTATGCGACTACTTTGTGCTTGCCACCGGTACCAACAACCGCCAGGTCGATTCTATCGTCGACGAGATCGAGGAGAAGGTCGCCGAGGCTTGCGGCGAGCACCCGTTCTCCATCGAGGGTCGCGAGCAGAAGACCTGGATGCTCATGGACTATGGTTCGGTTGTCGTCCACGTCTTCACTCCCGAGGCGCGCGACTTCTACCGTCTCGAAAAGCTCTGGGGTGACGCTCCCCAGCTCCCCCTCAACCTCCTCTAGTAGCTCATTTGAGACGGGGTTTAGCTACCCTCACGCATATCGCCGGGCAGTTGCGGTTTTCCGCACCTGCCCGGCTTTCTTTTTGCCCAAAGGCGGTTAATCGTTGAAGCGGGATTGGCGGCCGAAGGAAAGGGCGGTGTCGCCGAATTTGTCTCGGACGGCGTCGATGGCGACGGAGAGGTCGCGGCGGTTGCTGGATTGGGCTCCGCGGTCATCAATCTCGCAGAACAGGTCAGTCTGGATGCCGCCTTGGTGGTCGAAGTCGCTCATGCCGATGCCCGCTAAGCGAACATGCATGCCATCCTGCCAGATGTTGTCGAGCAGTTCGAGCGCAACCGCCACGAAGATGTTCTCATCGTCGGTCGGATGAGGCAGCCGGCGCTGTGCCGTACGCCCGCTGCCATACGAATACTTAAGCTTGAGCGTTACCGTGGCACCCGTCAGCCCCAGCCGGCGCAGGCGGCGTCCCACTGACTCTCCCAACAGCGCAATCGCCGCCTCAATATCCCCACGCTCAGTCAAATCTTTAGCAAAGGTGCGTTCATTGCTGACAGACTTGACCTCGCGCTCTTCATCGAGACTCGTGACTTCAGAGATTTCGAGTCCCAGCGCACGCTGGCGCATGCGTTCGCCGTTGACGCCAAAAATAGAGGCCAGTGTGGACTCAGGCGCGCGCGAAAGCTCGCCGAGGGTGTAGATGCGCATGCGGCGCAGTCGCTCCTCGGCCGAGCGTCCGATGCCGCTCATGGCAGATACCGGCAGCGCGGCCAAAAAGCGCTGCTCGGTTCCGGGGCGCACGATGGTCAGCCCAAACGGCTTATCCCGCTCGCTTGCGATCTTTGCGACCGTCTTGTTGCAGCCCACGCCAATGGAGCAGGTCACTCCCAGCTCTGCCACACGGTCGCTTATACGCCGCGCAACCAGCAGCGGGTCTTCGGGCGCAAAGCGACCCGGTGCGATATCGATAAAGGCTTCGTCGATGGATACGCGCTCCACGCGCGGCGTCTCGTCGGCGAGAATCGCCATGACCTGCGCGCTCACCTCGCGGTAGCGATCAAAGTGCCCGTGCGTCCAAATGGCTTGCGGGCACAAGCGCCGCGCCTCGGCCGAGGCCATGGCAGAGTGCACGCCAAAGCGACGTGCCTCATACGAACACGTGGACACGACGCCACGCGAATCGGCGTCTCCGCCCACGATGAGCGGCTTTCCTCGCCATTCGGGATGATCGAGCATTTCCACGCTCGCAAAAAACGCATCAAGGTCCATCAGGCCCACCGCCGGACCCGTCCAGGGAGGCGGCGTGACGCCCATGGCATCCTCATAACCGTATGTATGTTCGCGTCTTTCCATGTCATGAGTATACCGCGCAGCTCATGTGGGGTGCGTGTATGTGCTTGCAAATCCCGAATTCTTGTCTAAGATATGGATTTGCCCTCGACTACACCGAAGAAGTTGGTCTCACGGACTTCACCTGCCCGCGTCGATGGCGTATTATGTTCAACTGTTTGTTTGTAGTTGCAGCCTAAAGCTGCTTGGTTGGAGGAGTTTCCTTTGGCAGTCAAGATTCGCCTTGCTCGTCACGGCGCTAAGAAGCGTCCGTACTACCGTGTCGTCGTCGCCGATTCCCGCGCCCCGCGTGACGGTCGTATCATCGAGGAGGTTGGCCGCTACAACCCGATGACCGCCCCCAAGACCATCAACCTCGACCTCGAGAAGATCGCCGACTGGCAGTCCAAGGGCGCTCAGCTCACCGACGCCGTCGCCGCTCTGGTCAAGGCCGCCAACGAGGGCGAGAAGACCGAGACCGTCGTCAAGAAGTCCAAGAAGCAGCTCGCCAAAGAGGCCGAGGCCGCTAAGGCTGCCGCTGAGGCCGCTGAGGGCGCCGAGGAGTAAATCGTGCCTGAGGTTGACGCTGCACAGCTCGAGGGTGAGGCAATGCTCTCAGATCGCATCGCCGATCTCGTCGAATATCTCGTTGTTCAGATCGTCGACGACCCGGATTCCGTGAGCCTTGAGGTCATCGATGGTGACGACGCCTCTACGATTGAAGTTTCGGTCGCCGAGGATGACGTCGCTAAGGTCATCGGCCGTCGTGGCCGTACCATCAAGGCCATTCGCACGCTCGCCCGTGCACTGGCCGCTCGCCTCGACACTGCTGTCGAGGTAGAGGTTCTGGGCTAGGACCTTGAGGTCCCAGTACAAAAACATCGCCCGTGTGGTCAAGCCGCACGGAAGGAAGGGGGAGGTCCTCGCGCAGCCGCTGCGGGGGCTTCCTTCTGTATTAGAGCCGGGTATGCGCGTCGCCCTGACGCCGCCGGCGCTCAAGCGCGACCGCTTTTGCACGGTCGTGTCCGTCACCGATACGGGCGATGGCGATCTGGTCTCGTTTGAGGGCATTGACGACTTGACGGCCGCCGAGGGCATCACGGGATGCTACGTGCTGGCAAATCGTGACGACTTTGAGCTCGATTCGCTCGACGCTGCCTATACCGACCTGATGGGTCGCGAGGTGGTCGACGAGCGCTTCGGTTTACTCGGCACGATCGTCGAGATCATGTCGACGCCCGCTAACGATGTTTGGGTTGTTGAGGGCGATCGGTATGGCGAGGTACTGATTCCCGTGATCGAGCAGGTCGTGCTCGATCTTCCCGACACAGGAACAATTTCCGTCCACGTTATGGACGGCCTGATCGATATGGACAAGTAGGGAGGACAACATGCTGATCGAGACCCTTTCGGTCTTTCCCGAGATGTTTGAGCCCGTCATGTCCACATCGATCTTGGGCCGCGCCCGCAAGGCCGGCCTTTTTGATTTTAAGGCGTATAACCTGCGCGACTGGACGCACGACCGCCATCGTACCGTCGATGACGAGCCGTACGGCGGCGGGCAGGGCATGCTCATGAAGGTCGAGCCTATTGCCGAGGCCATCGAGGCCATCAGCTCCGAGGGTCCCAAGCCCACCGTAGTGTTTTTCACCCCCTGTGGCGAGCCTTTTACGCAGCGTGTGGCCGAGCGCCTGCTCAAAAGTGAGCGCCTGCTGTTTGTGTGCAGTCGCTACGAGGGCGTCGACGAGCGCGCGTATGCGTATGCCGATGAGCGTCTGTCGATCGGCGACTACGTGCTCACGGGCGGCGAGCTTCCCGCTATGGTCGTTGCCGATGCCGTCGTACGCCTGATTCCCGGCGCCCTGGGCGACGAGATGAGCAACGTGGACGAGTCGTTCTCGACCGCCGAGGATGGAGGCCTGCTCGAGTACGCGCAGTATACCCGTCCTGCCGAGTTCAACGGCGAGGGCGTGCCTCCGGTGCTTGTGAGCGGCGATCACGCCAAGGTCGATGCCTGGCGTCGCAAGAACGCCATCGAGCGCACCTGCCGCTGGCGTCCCGACTTGATCGAGACGGCGCGGCTCACGCCCGAGGAGCGCGCTTACGCGCAGGAGATTCTTGACGCTTCGTATTCGCAGAGCGAGGAGTGAGTATGGTTCCTACGCAACATTCCGCGTTGAGGGGCGCTTTTGAGTGGATCGCGGTCATCGCGATCGCGCTCGTGGCCACGTTCCTGATCCGCACTTTTGTGGTCGAGCCCTTTGTGGTGCCCACCGGCTCCATGGAGTCCACGATCGAGATTGGCGACCAGATCCTGGCACAAAAGGTGAGCCTCGAGCTCGGTCAGCCCGTCAAGCAGGGCGATATCGTGGTGTTTCACAACCCCGATGGCACCTCCGAGCATGATGTTCTTGTCAAGCGTGTTATTGCCACGGCCGGCCAGACGGTCGACCTGCAGGATGGCAAGGTGGTCGTTGACGGCCAAGCGCTCGACGAGGACTATACGACGGGCATGAGCTGGCCGCTTTCGGTCCAAGCGCCCGGTGCTCAGGTGAGCTATCCCTACACCGTTCCCGACGGGTGCGTGTGGGTGATGGGCGACAACCGCGAAAACTCTGCCGACTCACGCTACTTTGGTCCCGTCGATCGCTCTGATTTGATCGCTGTGGCACTCGTTCGCTACTGGCCGCTCAACCGCATCGGCGCTATCGACTAAAAACCGCTATAGTACAGTACCTAACCGTGTAATCGTTTCGACGAGGGGATATTAGAGGCATGAACGCTTCATCGCTTTCCTTCCAAGACATCATCCTGCGCCTCCAGCAGTACTGGGGCGAGCAGGGCTGCGTCATTATGCAGCCCTATGACTCCGAGGTCGGTGCCGGTACCTTCCATACCGCGACCACGCTGCGCTCGCTCGGTCCCGCCGAGTGGCGCACCTGCTATGCGCAGCCTTGCCGCCGTCCCGCCGACGGCCGCTACGGCGAGAACCCCAACCGCATGCAGCACTACTATCAGTTCCAGGTGCTCATCAAGCCCTCACCGGTCAACGCCCAGGAGCTTTACCTGGGGTCTCTTGCCGCTATCGGTCTGGACCCCAACGACCATGACGTCCGCTTTGTCGAGGACGACTGGGAGAGCCCGACGCTCGGCGCCTGGGGCCTTGGCTGGGAGGTCTGGCTCAACGGCATGGAGGTCACGCAGTTTACGTACTTCCAGCAGGTAGGCGGCATCGAGGTCGACCCCGTACCCGTCGAGATCACCTATGGCCTAGAGCGCATTGCCATGTATGCGCAGGGCGTTAACTCGGTCTACGACTTGGTGTGGAGCTACCTGCCCGACGGCACGCCCATGACCTATGGCGACGTGTTCCTCGAGAACGAGCGCGAGTTCAGTGCCTATAACTTTGAGGTCGCAAACGTCGAGATGATGCGTCAGAAGTTTGATGACTACGAGGCCGAGTGCCATTCCTGCCTGGAGCGCAAGCTGCCGCTGCCGGCATATGACTGCGTCATGAAGTGCAGCCACGCTTTCAACCTGCTCGATGCCCGCGGCGCCCTGTCCGCGGTCGAGCGTGCCAACTACATCCTGCGCGTCCGCGCCGTCGCCAAGGCGTGCTGCGAGGCCTACATGGCCGAGGTCGCCGGAGTCAACGAGAATGCCGACCAGGAAGGCGAGGTGGCGTAAGCCATGGCAGACGCTAAGGATTTCCTGTTTGAGATCGGTACGGAGGAAATGCCCTCCGCACCGCTGAACAATGCCGTCAAGCAGCTTGGCACCATGATCGCCAAGGGTCTCGACGAGGCCGGTCTGGCTCACGGCGAGGTCCGCGTGATCTCGAGCCCGCGTCGTCTTGCCGCGCTCGTGGCTAATGTCGCCACCGCGACCGATGAGGTTCACGAGGTCAAGCGCGGTCCCGCGGCAAACATTGCCTTTGATGCCGACGGCAACGCCACCAAGGCCGCCCAGGGCTTTGCCCGCAAGTGCGGTGTGGCTGCCGAGGATCTGGTCCGTCGCGAGGACACCGACGGTCGCGAGTATGTGTTCGCCGAGAAGAACATTCCCTCCGCACCGGCTACCCCGATCCTGACGGCCCTGTGCGAGAAGACCATCGCCGGCCTGCAGTGGCCCAACTACCGCTCCCAGCGCTGGGGCCACGAGCACGCGACGTTCGTGCGTCCTGTCCGCTGGATCTGCTGCCTTTTGGGCGAGGATGTTGTGCCCGTGTCGTTTGCTGACGTGACGAGTGGCAACATCACGCGCGGTCATCGCGTACTTGGCCCTGGCGACCATGTGGTTGCCAGCCCCGCTGTTTACGAGCAGGTGCTCGAGGACGCCGGTGTGCTTTCTGCCGAGCGTCGTCGTGAGGCCATCCTCGCCGGTATCGCCGAGGTCGAGGCTGCCCGTCCCGGCTGCCATGTCGATACGCCCAAGAAGGTCTTTGAGGAGGTCATTAACCTCTGCGAGTGGCCGACGGTGCTCGTCGGTACCTTCGATGAGGAGTTTCTCAAGGTCCCGCACGAGATTATCTGCGAGTCCATGCTCACCAACCAGCGCTACTTCCCGATCTATGACGGCGAGGGCAAGCTCACGCGTGAGTTCGTGGTCGTTTCCAACAGCAAGCCCGAGAATGCCGAGCGCGTGATTGACGGCAACGAGCGCGTCGTGCGCGCCCGTCTGGACGACGCCAAGTTCTTCTACGAGGAGGACCTGAAGATCTCCCTCGACGAGTTCCGCGAGCGTCTGGCCAAGGTCGCCTTCCAGGAGAAGCTCGGTAGCGTGCTCGCCAAGTCCGAGCGTATTGAGCAGCTCGCGCTCGCCATCGCCCGCGAGGCCCATCTGGGTGCCCACCTTGCCGCCGATGCCGCTCGCGCCGCTCACCTGTGCAAGGCCGACCTGGTATCGAACGCCGTCGTTGAGTTCACGAGCCAGCAGGGCGTGATGGGCGGTTATTACGCCTCCGCGATGGGGGAGAACGACGAGGTCGCCCACGCCATTCGCGATCATTATCGTCCCCGCTTCGCCGGCGATGAGCTGCCCGAGGGCACCGCTGGCTGCATCGTGGCCTGTGCCGACAAGCTCGATACCATCGCCGGTATTTTTGCCATCGGCGAGCCCCCGACCGGCTCTTCGGACCCCTACGCGCTGCGTCGTGCCGCTATCGGCATCATCAATATCCTGCGCGACCGTCTGCCGATCGACCCCACGTCGCTTATCGACTTCGCCCTCGAGCTCTATGGCGAGCAGGGCATTGAGTTCGACGCCGCCGAGGTCGCCCAGCAGGTTCGTGACTTCTTCCATGGCCGCCTGGTGAGCATGGCCCGCGACGAAAAGATCCCGGCCGATACCGTTGCCGCCGTCTCCGCGGTGCACATCATCGCCCCGTCCGTCTTCTTCGCCCGCTGCGCCGCCCTCGACGAGGCCCGCAAGAACGACGCTGAGACGTTCGACAACCTGGCGACCGCCTATGCCCGCGCCGCGCACATCTCCAAGCCCGAGCTGGGTGCGAAGTACGACCGCAGCCTGATGGGCGAGGCCGAGCTCGCGCTTGCCGACGCCTCCGAGGCTGCTCAGACCGCTGTAGATGCCGCCCTTGCTGCCGAGGACTACCCGGCCGCATTTGCCGCCCTCGCCGCCCTGCGTGCTCCCATTGACCGCTTCATCGGCGAGGTTATGGTCATGGACAAGGACGAGCAGCTCCGCGATAATCGCCTTAAGCTGCTCAACCGCTTCGAGGCCGTTTTCTCCGGCATCGCCAACATCGGTGAGCTTGCCCGCAAAAAGTAAGCCAGCCTGCGCATAAGCGCAAAAGGAGCCCCGCATGGATTGCCCGGTCACCGCTCGTCCCACCGTCATCGTTATCTCCGACTCGCTCGGTGATACCGCTTGTGAGGTGGTGCTTGCGGCATCCGGGCAATTTGATGAAGGGGCTTTTCGCGTTTTGCGCCTGCCCAAGGTGACCTCCGTGGAGCAGGTCAAGTCATTTGTGGGGCCGCGTGTCGATGCGGACCATCGCGATATCGCCGTGTTCCACACCATTGTCGATCCGGCGCTTCGCGCCCGCGTGCTCGATTACCTGGGTATGCTGCATATCCGTTCGGTCGACCTGATCGGCCCGACGCTCGCCGTGCTGTCGTCGCTCATCGGTGTGTCGCCAAAGGGCGTCGCGGGCGTGATTCACAAGACTGATGACCGCTATTTCCATCGTATCGAGGCCATGGAGTATTTCGTTGAGCACGATGATGGACGCGGCTGCGACGACCTTTCGGGAGCCGATATCGTGCTGCTGGGCGTATCCCGCACGTCCAAGACGCCGCTGTCGATGTATTTGGCCTATCAGGGTTACAAGGTTGCCAATGTTCCGTTGGCCCATGGCATGGAGCCGCCGAAGTCGATTTACGAGGTTGACCCGATGCGCCTGTTCGGCCTGATTTCGACCGTCGACGTTATTTCTGAGATTCGCGATAGCCGCTTGGGCGATGATTACGCCCGTGCCGTTGCCGGCTCCTATGCCGAGCCCGAGAGTGTGCGCAGCGAGCTCGAGGAAGCCCGTGCCCTCATGAAGCGCCTAGGCTGCTTTGTGGTGCGTACCGATGGCAAGGCGATCGAGGAGAGCGCCTCCGAGATCATTAGCCACTTGGAGGAAATCCAAGAAGTCCGCGCCCGCCGCGCCGCCCGCCGAGCCCAGCAAAGCTAGCTCATTGGGGTGGCTAAAATGCCCGTCTATATAAGACTAGCTAAAAATAATGCACGATATTGGTAAAGCGATTTAGCAAGAAACTGGCATTTGACCTGTAAGCTTCCTGCATTGGTATCTTCATAAGGTAACCACCTTTACCTACCGTTTACCGCCATATTTACCACGTTTACCAACCCCCGCGCCCTCTGCGCAAGCCCGCTCAATGCCCGCCGTATAGTACCCTCACGGCTCGCATCCGGCGGGTCGATTCGTCACCACGGTCGTGCGCGAAAGTGCATGGAAGGGGAAGTATCGTGAGCGATTGCAAGAGGGTTTTCCGTTTTGGAACCGACGCCCAGGGCACCTGTGTCACTGAGGGCGACAAGTCCATGAACTTCGTGCTTGGCGGCAAGGGCGCAAACCTTGCCGAGATGAGCCGCATCGGCCTGCCGGTTCCCGGTGGCTTTACCATTACCTGCCAGACTTGCGTCGAGTACTCCGGTGCCGGCAACGTCTGGCCCGAAGGCGCACTCGATGAGATCGTTGCCGCCGAGGTCGACCTCGAGGCCCGCTGTGGCAAGAAGCTCGGTGACGACAATGATCCGCTGCTCGTGTCGGTTCGCTCGGGTGCTCCGTTTTCCATGCCCGGCATGATGGACACGGTTCTCAACTTGGGCCTCAACGACGACTCCGTTCAGGGTCTCATCGCGCAGACGCAGAACCCGCGCTTTGCCTGGGATAGCTACCGTCGCTTTATCCAGATGTTCTCCAACGTTGTCATGGGCGTTGACGCCGACCTATTCGAGAATGCCCTGACCCAGGCCCGCCTGGTCGCTGGAGTCCGCGTCGACTCCGAGCTTTCGGCCGAGGATCTGCAGGAGCTCGTCGAGACCTTCAAGGGCATCTTCTCCGAGAACGTCGAGGCCGCCCTGTATCCCGAGCTCGAGGTCGCCGACGGCAAGCCCGTCTTCCCGCACGATCCTGAGCTTCAGCTGCGTCTTGCCATCCAGGCCGTCTTTGGCAGCTGGATGAACGAGCGTGCGTGCATCTACCGCAAGCAGCATGGTATTTCCGACGAGCTCGGTACCGCCGTCAACGTTCAGGCCATGGCCTTTGGTAACAAGGGCGAGACCTCTGCGACGGGCGTTGCCTTCACGCGCAACCCGGCCGATGGCACCAAGGAGTTCTACGGTGACTTTTTGGTTAACGCCCAGGGCGAGGACGTTGTCGCTGGCATCCGCAACACCGAGCCTATCGCTGACCTCAAGACCACCCCGGGCCTCGAGTCCGCAGGTGAGGAGCTCGAGCGCGTGTTCCTGACGCTCGAGGATCATTACCGCGATATGTGCGATATCGAGTTCACCATCGAGCAGGGCAAGCTCTGGATGCTCCAGACACGCGTGGGCAAGCGCACCGCCACCGCCGCCCTGCGCATCGCCATCGAAATGGTCGAGGAAGGCCTGATCACCCGCGAAGAGGCCGTGAGCCGTATCGATCCCGCGCAACTCGACCAGCTCCTGCACCCGCAGTTTGACGCTTCCAAGAGGTACGAGGCGCTGGCCAGCGGTCTGAACGCCAGCCCCGGTGCCGCCGTGGGTGAGGTTGTGTTCTCGAGTGATGACGCCGTCGCGCGCACCAACGAGGGCCACAAGGTCATTCTGGTTCGTTGGGAGACCAACCCCGACGACCTGAAGGGTATGGTTGCCGCCGAGGGCATTCTGACCAGCCACGGTGGAAAGACGAGTCATGCCGCCGTTATCGCTCGCGGCATGGGTACGCCCTGCGTCTGCGGCGTTGAGCGCTTCCATATCGACGCTGCTGAGAAGGTCGTGCGTATCGAGGGCAGTGACCGCGTGCTGCGCGAGGGCGATGTCATCTCCATCGACGGCACCCAGGGTATCGTCGTCGACGGCGCCGTTGACCTGGTCTCCGCCGAGCTCACCGGCGATCTGGACACCATCCTATCCTGGGCCGACGAGATTCGCCTGGACGAGACCGGTGGCCATGCCAACCATGTGCGCGTTAATGCCGACAACCCCGAGGATGCCGCGCTCGCGCTCGAGTTTGGCGCCGAGGCCATCGGCCTGTGCCGCACCGAGCACATGTTCCTGGGCGACCGCAAGAACATCATCCAGAGCTTTATCCTGTCCGATGATGAAGCCGTGAAGCAGCAGGCCCTGGCCGACCTGCTCAAGGTTCAGACCGAGGACTTCCTGGCGATGTTCAAGACCATGTCCGGTCGCGATGTGGTCGTCCGCCTGCTCGATCCGCCGCTTCATGAGTTCCTGGATAATCCTCGCGACCTCGAGGTCGCCGTCACCAAGAAGGAAGCCGCCGGCGCCAGCGAGGAAGAGCTTGCAGCCATGCGCGCCCGCCTGCGTCGTATCGACGGCATGGTCGAGTCCAACCCGATGCTCGGCCTACGCGGCGTGCGCCTGTCCGTCGTCTTTAGCGATCTGCCGCTCATGCAGGTCCGCGCCGTCGCCACGGCTGCCGCTCGCCTCATCAAGGAGGGCGTCGATCCGCGTCCCGAGATCATGGTTCCGCTCGTCTCCATCACGGCCGAGCATGTTCAGACCCGCGAGGTTATCGAGCGCGTGATCGCCGAGGTTTCCGCCGAGGAGGGCGTCGAGCTCAACATTCCCGTGGGCACGATGCTCGAGCTGCCGCGCGCCTGCATGGTCGCTGACGAGATCGCCCATCACGCAGACTTCTTCTGCTTTGGCACCAACGACCTCACGCAGACGACCTTCGGTTTCTCGCGTGACGATGCCGAGGCCAAGTTCATCCCGCTGTACATGCACAAGAAGATCTTGAAGGACAATCCCTTCGAGACCATCGACACGGCAGTACTCGAACTGGTGCGCATGGCTGTCGAGAAGGGCCGCGCCACCAACCCCGACATGCACTTTGGCGTGTGCGGCGAGCACGGTGGCGACCCCAAGTCCATCAAGGGCCTGTTTAACGTGGCCGACGTGGACTACGTGTCCTGCTCGCCCTATCGCGTGCCCCTTGCACGCCTGGCTGCCGCTCAGGCCAAGCTCGAGACCAAGCGTTTCGCCTAACGTTTTGGGTTTAGACGCCTAGCGTAGCCCCCCTCATGCCGTCCGTCTCATTCGTGAGGCGGGCGGCTATCATGTGCGGGTTTTGTCTTTTTGTCTGCGTAAAAAATTGTTCTTGCAGCAGAAACCCGCGCGTGTATACTCGAATACGTTTGTTCAACTACGTGCCGGCCAAGGTGGTACGGCACCTCTAGAAGAGTAAGGAATTGCACATGGATTACATCCGCGCAATCGAGCGTCAGCAGATCCGCGAGGACATTCCTCAGGTTCGCGTCGCCGACAACGTCAAGGTTCACTACCGCATTAAGGAAGGCGACCGCGAGCGCATCCAGGTCTTCCAGGGCGACGTCATCCGCATGGCCGGCGCCGGTGCCCGCGAGACCTTCACCGTCCGCAAGATGTCCTTCGGTGTCGGTGTTGAGCGTACCTTCCCGCTTCACAGCCCCAAGATCGCCAAGCTCGAGGTCGTTCGTCATGGTCGCGTCCGTCGCGCCAAGCTGTACTACCTCCGCGACAAGGTGGGCAAGGCTGCTCGCATCCCCGAGAAGCGCTAAGAAGATCGCAGCGTCTGTCCACTCGTTTGGACACAAGGGTCACCTTCGGGTGGCCCTTCTTTTTATCTGATTTGCATGCAAGGAGGCCCCGATATGGCCAACATGACGAGCTCGGTTTCGGCTTCGCAGGTTGCCGGCGAGCTGGCGAGCGCCACGTTTGAGGAGATTCCCGCCCTCGTGGAGCATTATCGCGAGGACCCGCGTCAGCAGGTGATCAAGGCTTGTGAGCGTGCTCTTAAGCGCCATGCCAAGGAACTTGCCGAGCGCGAGCGCGTCAACGGCATGTACGAGCTGATGCGCGAGCTCGGTGGGGATGGCGTGGTCGTGGGCGTCGACGAGGTGGGTCGCGGCTCGGTGGCCGGTCCTTTGACGGTATGCGCCGTTTGCCTTCCTATGGAGCCGCGCGTCTGGGGCATCAACGATTCCAAAAAGCTCACGCCCGCGCGCCGCGAGCTGCTCTCTGTGAAGATCGCCGAGGTGGCGACGGCGATCGGTTTTTGCCATATCGCGCCTAAGGATATCGATGAGATGGGCATGGCCCGTGCTATCCGTACCGCCGTTGCGGGCGCCGTGGCCGATACGGGGCTCGAGCCCGACTGCGTCCTCATGGATGGCAACCCCTTGGGCGCCGTTCCCAACGAGCGCGATGTGGTGAAGGGCGATGCCAAGATCGCCTGCATCGCCGCGGCGTCCATCATGGCCAAGGTCACGCGTGACGAGATGATGGTCGAGTACGACGCCGAGTACCCCGAGTACCATCTGGCCGAGTCGAAGGGCTATGCGAGCCCCGAGCACATCGAGGCCATTCGCAAACATGGACTTTGTCCGCTGCACCGCGTGAGCTTTTGCGGAAACTTTCTGCAGACTGAGCGCCTTTTCTAGGTCAATTGTGGAGACAGGGACCTCTGGGGTTTTATAAACCTGCTGGTAGCGGGCCGTATGCAACAGCATTGCTGCGTACGGCCCGTTTTTTGTCGGCATTTGGTCAGCTTTTGGTTTGCTTCCGGTACTTACCCGCATGAAAGGTGCCCTCATCATCGGGGCAATGCAGTGTGCGGGAAAGGAGACCCCATGAGTGCCGCAAGCAAAAAGAGCAAGACGCAGCAGCTCAAGGAGCGTTGGGAAAACGGCGAGCTCGACTGCGGGGCGATGACGCCCGAGTTTATCAAGGGACTCAGTCCCCGCGAGCTGGGCATGCTGGGCGAGCTGATCACCATCGACTACTTTAACGAGCGCGGCTACACCTTGCTGGAGCAGGGTTATCGTTGCACCGAGGGCGAGGCCGATCTGGTGCTGCTCGATGAGCTCGACGATGTCGTGGTGATGGCCGAGGTCAAGACCAGACGCGTCGCACTGGATTGCAACACGCGGGTCTTTCCCGAGGAGGCCGTGGACGCCCAAAAGCAACGCCGCTACCGCCGCATCGCAAGCTGCTATCTTATGGAGCATTATCCGCTCAAGGCGATTCGCTTCGATGCCGTGGGTGTCACCATTCGCGGCGGGCATATCGCCGAGATCGAGCATCAGTACAACGCGTTCGATTGGCAGGTTTCGTGATGGCGTTCGAGACGTTTGCCGTTCACGCGGCCTGCATTCGTGGCGTCGAGGCGATTCACGTCACGGTCGAGGTCTCGCTTGCCGGTGGCGTTCCGGGCATTCAGATGCTCGGTATTCCGAGTATGGAGGTGATGGAGTCACGCGGTCGTATTCGCTGCGCGATGCGCTCGGCCGGCTTTGAGATCCCACGCTCGGGCATTACGGTCAATCTGGCGCCCGGCGATATTCGCAAGACTGGAAGTGGCTTTGATCTGCCCATCGCCATCGCGGTTCTGGCGGCCGATGGTCAGATTCCCTGCGACAACCTCGATCGTTGTCTTATCGCTGGTGAGCTTGGCTTGGACGGTACGGTGCTTCCTGTCAAGGGCGAGGTAGCGTTTCAGCTATTGGCTCGCGACATGGGGCTGTCTTTTATCGCCGGCAGGTCCGACCAGCATGTGCCACTCGCGGGCGTGGATTGCGGCTTTATCGATCATTTGTCTCAGCTTGCTCATGGTATGGGCGATGCCGCGCGGCACTACCTGGATTCTGAAGGGCCTGAGGCGACCTTTGAGCCAGAGCTCGACTATGCCGACGTGCTGGGGCAGGAAGTCGCTAAACGCGGCATGGCGCTTGCGGCGGCAGGAGAACTCGGCTTGCTCATGATCGGGTCTCCGGGATCGGGCAAGACGATGCTCGCACGCCGTATGACCGGCATCCTACCCGAGCTTTCCGTTGAGGATCAGCAGGAGGCACTGTGCATCCATTCGGTTTTGGGTGAGAACATTGATGGCTTGTTGGCGGGGCACCGCCCCTTCCGCAGTCCCCACCACAGTATTTCGACCGCAGGCCTTATCGGCGGTGGGCGCCCGGTGCACCCGGGTGAGATCAGCCTTGCTCATGGCGGCGTGCTCTTTTTGGACGAGCTCGCCGAGTTTCCCACTGGCGTGCTGCAGACGCTGCGTCAGCCCATCGAGCGCGGCTACGTGAGGATCGTACGCGTCGACGGGGCTTTTACCTTCCCGTCGCGCTTTCAGCTGCTGGCTGCGAGCAATCCCTGCCCCTGCGGCTTTTTGGGCGATCGCGAGGTGCTGTGTCGCTGCTCGGCGGCGATGGTCGAGCGCTATCGGTCTAAACTGCGCGGTCCTTTGGCCGACCGTATCGACATGATGATTGATGTGACCCGTCCCGACCCTCAAGTGATTATCGAGGGTGCGGAGGGCATGTCGTCGGCCGAGTTACGTGACTACGTTGTGCGCGGTCGCGCCTTTCGCGCTTGGCGCGAATCCCGCATGGACGATGCGGATGCCGAGGCCGAGGATGACGAGACACGGTCCATTGACGGCGTCGTTTCGACCTTTGAGCTCGATGATGCGGCGGAGAAGTGTGTGCTCGGCCTGTCGAAGCGCACGCATCTCACAGGGCGTGGCATCGTGCGCCTTGTTCGCATTGCGCGCACGATCGCAGATGTCGCCGAGAGCGAGCAGGTGACGCAGGACCATGTGCTCGAGGCGGCGATGTACCAGGGAAGGAGGGACCAATGATGGTTGAGGGGACCTTCGAGCTGCATCCAGGTGACGCGTTGTATCCCGAGACCGTTTTGGAGCTTTCTGATGTACCTCAGACGCTCTATGTGCGCGGCAACCCCGAGGCGCTTTCGACGCCTGCGCTCTCCATTATCGGTGCACGCAAGGCATCGCCGTATGGTCTCGCCGTGGCAGAACTTGCGGCCAAGGTGGCGGTCGAGGCGGGGGTGACGGTGGTCTCGGGCGGTGCGGTCGGTTGTGACCAGGCCTCGGGTTGGGCTGCGGTCAACGCCGGCGGCAAACACGTTGTGGTGCTGGGGACGGGCGCCGACGTGGTCTACCCGCGTTCGAGCGCGGGGCTGATTACGCGCACGCTTGATACGGGTGGCGCGGTCGTGTCGATCTCTCCGTGGGGCATGGGTCCGCGCAAGTTCGCCTTTCCGCGCCGCAATCGCGTAATCGCGGCCCTGTCGCAAGCCCTCTTTGTATCCGAGGCGGGTATGCCTTCTGGGACGTTTTCCACAGCCGAGGCTGCTATGGATTTGGGGCGCGAACTTCTTGCCGTGCCGGGGTCGATCCTATCGCCCGAGTCGCGTGGCACGAATTACCTCATTGCGAACGGTGCCTGCTGCATCATCGACGAGGAATCTATCGAGATGGCTATCTCACGCATCTACGGCACCCTGCGCTACTCGCGCCCCGATGCTCCCGGCATTGCCGACCTGAATCCAACGCAGCAGACCGTGATGCATGCGCTCATCGCCTCTCCACTCAAGGTCGACGACATTGCGGCGCTCGTCTCGCTCGATGCTGTCGGCGTACTCAAACTCTTGGGTTCGCTTGAACTCGAGGGCCTTATCGAGCGCATGATGGATGGAAGGTATGCGCCCTCCAAGTTTGCCCTTCACGCCCAGACACCCTTCGGTCACAATGGAAAACGTGTCAATTAGAAAGGTGTTTGCAGATGCAGTTCGATCAGGTGACGGTTATCGGTGGCGGTCTGGCGGGTTCGGAGTGCGCGATCCAGCTTGCAGACCGCGGGTTTGCCGTAAAGCTGTGCGAGATGCGCCCCCAGGTGAGCTCCCCGGCCCACCATACCGATCATCTGGCAGAGCTCGTCTGCTCCAATTCGTTTAAGTCGACCCGTCCGGATTCCGCGGCTGGTTTGCTGAAAGCTGAGCTTGAGCGCATGGGTTCAGTCCTGCTCGATTGCGCCCATCGCGCGGCTGTTCCCGCCGGTGGCGCCTTGGCGGTCGACCGCGGCAAGTTTTCCGAGCTTGTCGAGGCCGAGGTTGCCGCTCGTCCCAATATCGAGGTCGTGCACGGCGAGGTCACGCAGATTCCCGAGGGTCACGTGGTCATTGCCGCGGGCCCGCTGTGTTCACCGGCGCTGAGCGAAGAGGTCATGAAGCTCGTCGGTGGCGACGCCCTTGCGTTCTTCGATGCCGCGGCGCCGATCGTCGATGCCTCCACGCTCGATATGGACGTGCTGTTCTCGCAGTCGCGCTACGAGGAGCAGGGGAGCGGCGACTATCTCAACGCTCCGCTCAACAAGGAGGAGTACGAGGCCTTTATCGAGGCGCTTACCACGGCCGACCGCGTGGTGCTCAAAGACTTTGAGGGCGGCGATCTGTTCCAGGCCTGCCAGCCTGCCGAGGAAGTTGCGCGCACCGGCAAGGACGCCATTCGCTTTGGCGCCATGAAGCCCGTCGGCCTCACCGACCCGCGTACCGGACGTCGCCCCTGGGCGGCGATTCAGCTGCGTGCCGAGAACAAGGAGAAGACCGCCTATAATCTGGTGGGCTTCCAGACCAACTTGACCTTTGGCGAGCAGAAGCGCGTCTTCCATATGGTGCCGGGCCTGGAGAACGCTGAGTTCTTCCGCTACGGTGTCATGCACCGCAATACCTTTGTCGACGCCCCGCACGTGCTCGATGGCACCTTTGCCGTGCCCGGTACCGGCGTGCGTCTGGCCGGTCAGATCACCGGTACCGAGGGATACATGGAAGCCGTGGCGACAGGTCTGCTCGCGGCGCTCAACACCTATGCCGAGGCTATCGGTGCCGCGGGCGTCGAGTTGCCGCGTGTGGGTGCCCTGGGTGCGCTCGTGGGCTACGCGACCGATCCTGCCACCGTGGGCTATCAGCCTATGCATGTCAACTTTGGCCTGGTGCCGCCGCTCGAGGACGGTAAGCGCCGCAGCAAGCGCGACCGCTATCAGGCCTATGCGGACCGTGCGCTCGAGGCCCTCGATGCCTACTTGGCCACGCGTTCCGACTTGTTTGGAGGCGACCGGTCATAGCCTTTGACCTGTACGACACCGTCGACTCGTTTATCGCCTATATCGCACGCGTCGAGGGACTTTCTCCCAACACGGTGACGGCCTATGGCTCGAGGCTGGAGCGCTTCGCTGCCTGGTGCGAGCGCGAGGATATCGATGCTTTCGCTGCCGACGTGCGCACCATTCGTCGCTATCTTGCCGAGCTTTCGCGTGAGCAGGTGGCTCCCCGAACGCTTGCGGCGCACCTGTCGGCCATTCGATCTCTCTATCGCTGGATGGCTGCCGAGGGGATTGTCGAGGGCGATGCGGTCTCGGCGATCGCATCGCCCAAGCTGCCGCGTGACCTGCCGGGTGTCCTTACGACCCAGCAGGTCGAGGCGCTGCTCAAGACGCCTGATACCTCGACGCCCGCGGGACTGCGCGATGCGGCGATGCTTGAGTTGCTCTATGCCTCCGGCGCGCGAATCTCGGAGCTCGCGGCGCTCAACGTGGAGTCTATTGGTTGGTCCGAGCGAACGCTGCGACTTTGGGGCAAGGGGAGCAAGGAGCGTATCGTCCCTCTGTATCGTCGTGCGCTCGAGGTGACGCATCTCTATATTGAGGAGGGGAGGCCGGAGTTGCTCGCTCGGGCAAAGCGCCGCGACCTCGCTACCGGGCCGCATCCGCTGCTTATATCGGCGCGCGGCAATCGCATGAGCGCCGCGATG
>CABUUG010000017.1 GCA_902494605.1 uncultured Collinsella sp. | reverse complement strand
GAGGCCGACGAGCTCCAGGAGCTCCTCGGCGCTGCGGGTTCCGCCGCGCTTGGTGAGCTGCTTCATCTGGGCAGAGATGAGCATGGAGGGATTAAGCGAGGACAGGGCGTCCTGATAGACCATGGCGATATCGGTACCGCGCAGGCCGAACCACTCCTTCTTGCTCATCTTGAGCAGGTCGCGGCCCTCCCAGAGAACCTCACCGGAAAGATGCTCGTCATCGTCGGTCAGGCCCATGATGGCCAGCGTGGTGATGGACTTACCGCAGCCGGACTCACCGACCAGGCCCATGGTCTGGCCAGGACGGACATCAAAGTTGACATGATCGACGACGTTGATATCACCGTGGTGCTCAAACTGGATGCAGAAATCACGGACCGAAAGGATCGGCTCAACGGACTCATCGGGCACATGGCGGTCGTTACGCTTGAGCTCGACATCGCGCAGGGCGCCAAGACGGGCGGACAGGGACTGAGCCTGCTCCTTGTAAGCGCGAACGGGGTCGGAGACCAGCAGGTCGGCCTCGCGGCGCTTGGAGGAATCGGTCGGATCCAGGGCGGCGGAGGGAGCAGCGGCCATGGCGTCGGTAATGCCCTCGGAGAGGATGTTGAGCGCCAGGCAGGTGATCATGATAGCCAGACCCGGGAACAGCGCCTGCCACCAACGGCCAGCGAGCACGCCGCCGCGGGCGTCGGCGAGGATGTTGCCCCAGGTAGCGGTGGGCTCCTGGATACCAGCGCCGATAAAGGTCAGCGAGGCCTCGAAGATGATGGCGTCGGCGACCAGGGTAACGGTGAAGACCATGATCGGGGCGATGCAGTTACGCAGAACATGCTTGATCAAAATCCACGGAGCCTTGGCGCCGGAAACGATGACCGCGCGGACATAGTCCTCGCCGTACTCGGACACGATGTTGGCGCGCACGATACGGGCAATCTGCGGAGTGTACATAAAGCCAATGGCGAAGATGATCGACGGCACGGAATTGCCCAGGATGGAGACGAAGACGGCAGCGAGGGCGATGCCCGGGATGGACATGATGATGTCCAGGATGCGCATGATCGCCTCGGAAACGGACTTGCGCGAAACCGCCGCGAGGGCGCCCACGACCGAGCCGCAGACCAGAGCCATGGCAGTAGCACCGAAGCCGATGATCAGCGAGTAACGGCCACCGTAAAGCATACGCGACAGGATGTCGCGGCCCTTATCGTCGGTACCGAAGATAAATCCATTGCCGGGAGCCTGGCGAGCAGTGAAAATCTCGACCGGGCTATAGGGGGCAAGAAGGGGCGCCAGAATCGCAGTCAGGGCGACCAGCACCAGCACGACGGCGGCAATCTTAGAAGACAGCGTCATCTTCTTCCAGCCACCGAGCTTGAGCCCCTTGGAGGCAGCCTTCTCGAGCTGCTCGGTTTGCTTCTCTCGAATCTTTACCATAATCTACACCGTCCTGATGCGCGGGTTGATGAGCAGGTAGAGCATGTCAACCACGATGTTGATGATGATGAAGGCAAGAGCAACGACGATGACGACGCCCTGAACCAGGTTCGCCTCGTTGCCCTGAACGCCCTGCAGAATCGCAGTACCCATGCCGGGGAGGTTGAAGATGACCTCGATGACGACGGCGCCGCCCATAAGGTAACCGATCTTAAGACCGAGGGTGGTGACCGGGGTGATCAGCGCGTTGCGCAAAACGTTGATGCCGACGACGACCTTCTCGGGAACGCCGGCGCCACGGGCCATGCGGACGTAGTCCTTGTCGAGCTCCTCAACCATGGCCGTACGCACGATACGAGTCATCTGGCCCGTCAGCGGGAATGCCAGAGCGATAGCGGGCATGATCATACGTCCCAGATAGCCAGCCGGGTTGGTGGTGAAGTGAGGCAGAGCACCGGATGCCGGGAGCACCTTAAGGTAGGAAGAGAACAGCAGAATCAACAGAACGGCAAGCCAGAACGACGGGGTTGCCAAGCCGGCGATGGAAAAGACGCGGATCACTTGGTCCGGCCATTTATCGCGATACAGTGCCGCGATGACGCCGAGCAAAAACGAGACGACCGCGCCGATGGCAAGACCGATGAAGGTCAGCTGCATCGTGACGGGCAGGGCCGCGGAGATGCGCTTGGCAACGGAGTTGCGAGCAGCACCATAGGTGCCCATGTCACCATGGATCAGATCGCCCATGTAGCGCACGTAGCGCACGGGCCAGGGGTCGTCCAGACCATACTTCTCATGGTACTCGGCAACCGCCTCGGGCGAGGCACCGTCACCCAACGCCGTATAGGCGGGGTCGGTCTTGGAGAACGACATAAGGAAGAACACCAGGACGGTGACGCCCAATGCCATGATCGGCAGCGCCACGAGACGCCTTCCAATCAAACGTAGAAAGTTGTTCACGTTCTCTCCCCTTTCTTTTGTCGGTAGGACCAACTGGTATATGAGTATGGATACTCATTACAAGACCCGAGCGACATCGAGGCCGCCCGGGTCTTTGTTTCAACTATGAGGACGTTGCCTTACGACCGACGCCCCACATATGACTCAAACGAGTCTTAGGCCTTGACGGTCGCGACGCCCCTGAAGGACATGCTCGTCGTGCCGATGCCCTTGAAGCCATCGAGGGCCTCGCCGTTGGGCGCGGTAGACGGATCGTCCCAGGAAGCGGAGACGGTCTTGACGTGGACAACGGGGTACAGAACAGCGTTGTCGGCGATGATGTCGAAGCACTCGTTCCACTTCTTCTGCTGCTCGTCGCCCTCGGCGGCAAGAGCCTCGTCCATGAGACCGTGGAGCTTCTCCCACTCAGCGGACTCCTTCCACGGGCAACGGGTCTGCATCCAGACGTTGTCGCCGTACCACCAGTTGAGCAGCAGGTCGGGGTCGGCGCCGAAGCAGGACGGATCGCCAGGGGCAAGGAGGATATCGTAGGCCTCGCCGCCGTCGATGGCAGCGTAGGTGGCCGGCGAGGTATCGGTCTGGATGGTCACCTCGAAGCCGAGAGCGTCG
This sequence comes from uncultured Collinsella sp., assembly GCA_902494605.1. Lineage (GTDB taxonomy): Bacteria > Actinomycetota > Coriobacteriia > Coriobacteriales > Coriobacteriaceae > Collinsella. The sequence continues at coordinate 18,756 of CABUUG010000017.1, read as the reverse complement.
AGGTCGTTCTTGACCTGGGCGGCCATGCCCTTAATCTGCTCGTTGTCGGTGGTGCGCAGGGTGATGGCACCCGGGGTGATGCCGGACTCCTCGATGAGCTTCTTGGCCTTCTTGGCGTCGGTCTTGTACACCGTGGAAGCCTCATGATAGTTGGTGAAGCTCTTGGGCAGGTAGCAGCTGGCAGCGGTGGCAAGGCCGGCGAAGGTGTTGGTGATCATCTTCTCGGTGTCGAGCGCGTACATGACGGCCTGACGGACCTTGACGTTGTTCCAAGGCTCCTTGGCGACGTTGAACATGATGAAGCGGGTGCCGAAGCCCTGGACGTTGTCGATCTTGCAGCCAGCGCTCTCGAGCTGGTCGACGGCGTCAGCGGTGACGAGCTCCATAACGAGCGTGGAGCCTTCCTGCTGGGCGGTAACGCGAGCGGTGGGGTCGGTCAGGATGCTGTACTGGATCTTCTTATCCTCGGCAGCATACTCACCGTTGTACTCGGGGTTGGGAACCAGGGTGATCTCGGTATCGGAGATAGAGTCGTACATCCAGGGGCCGGAACCGATCGGCTGCTTGGCGCGATCCTCCTCGGACTGAGTAGCCGGGGTAACACGGATGATGGCCAGACGATCCTTGAGCAGGGAGAAGTTGGGGACCTTGGTCTTGACCGTTACAGTGCTGGCATCCTTGGCCTCGATGGACTCGAAGGGCTGGAAGAACGGAGCATAGGTAGCGGAAGCAGCGCAAGCGGTGTAGGAAGCGACGACGTCGTCAGCAGTGACCTCGGTACCATCGGAGAACTTGGCGCCCTTGCGGATGGTGACCTCGAAGGTAGTGTCGTCCACGGACTTGGGATCGTCGGTGGCGAGCTCGTTGAAGGTGCTGTAGTCGTGGTAATCGATGCCGTAGAGACCCTCGACGACGTGCCAGTTAGCACCCAGGCCCACAGCGGAGCCGGTGCTGGCGGGATCGAAGCTGGACGGAGCGTAAGCGGAACCAGCGGTAATCACACCGCCGCCACGGTTGGCGGAATCGGCGGAACCGGAAGCGGAACCCTCGTCGTTGGAGCTGCCACCGCAGCCGGTGAGACCAAGCCCTGCGACAGCAGCGACGCTGCCGGTGAGGCCGAGGAACGAACGCCTGGACATACCCTTGTTGATGATGGCCATGTCTTCTCCTATCAATAGAGAATCTTACCCGGGAGCACCTAGACTTGCCCCCGCGCAACTTGCGGACGATATATACCTTACCTACCGACGAACCCAACTGAGGTGCCGCGCTCGGCGACCGATACATACATGCGCTTGAACGGTATTTACTACCGTTCACCGAATTCATTGACAAACGATTCGCCAGACAGTATGTATCGACGAGGTGAGATATCAGTCATCGTCAACCCGCAGGATAGCAGGGTTGTTCACCATGGCTAGTCAAACGTTTTAGCGTTAATAAAACCCGAAATCGACAGGTAATCGCCGCGAAATAAATGATTGAAAATCGGCCAATCATGTATATCAGTTGTTTAGAAGCACGTTTAGTTTTCGGAACGGTTGGCCGATGCCTGGGCGCGTTCGGCATTCCATGCAACAAGTGCCTCGTGGACCGCTTTGGCGACATCGGCCGGAACGCCTCGAACTTCCGCGATCTCTTGCTCGCTCGCCGCGCGCAAACGCTTCATCGAGCCAAAATGGCGCATAAGGGCACGTTTTCTGGTGGGTCCCACGCCTGGAACGTCATCGAGTACCGAAACCGTCATGGCTTTATCGCGCAACTCACGGTGGAACGTGATGGCAAATCGGTGGGACTCATCGCGTACCTGTTTAATTAGATAGAGCGAAGCAGACCCGGTCGGAAGCACGACTGGAGTCTCGTCCCAAGGCACGAAAACCTCCTCATCGGCCTTTGCCAAGCCACAAACTGGTATATCGAGCCCAAGAGCCTCAAGTTGCTTGATCGCAGCGGTCAATTGCGGCTTACCGCCATCGACAACGAGCAAATCGGGGCGCGATCCAAAGCGCTCGTCGGCCATGCGCTCGGGAGCATAGCGTCGTCCCAAAACCTCGGACATCGACACGAAGTCGTTTGCCTCGTCCAATTCGGCCTGAATTTTAAAACGACGGTACTGGCTCTTGTCGGCGCGTCCGTTGGTAAACACCACCATCGAGGCGACGGTAAAGGTTCCGTGCAGCGTCGAGATATCGAAGCACTCGATACGCATCGGCGGCGCTGGCAGCGCCAGCGCGCTTTCGAGCTCCAGGAGCGCCTGATTGGTGCGGTCGTCAGCGTACCCCGTTCGCATCATGTAGCGCATGAGGGCATGGCGCGCATTTTTGGATGCCATATCGAGCAAACGGTGCTTTTCGCCACGCTGCGGCCTATGGAGATGGCAGGAACGCTCGCGCTTGCCCGCAAGCCATTCCCCCAGCGCCTCCGCATCCTCAAGCTCGACGGAAAGGTTGACCTCAGCTGGAATATCAGCCGTCTCGTCGTAATAGCGCTTAAGAAAGCCCGACTGGAGCTCTTCCTCGTCAACATCAAGACCCTTGTCGAGAATGAACTCGCAGGTGCGAACTGTTCGGCCCTCGCGAACGACGAAGACGCAAGCGGCGGAGATGGTCTCCTCGCGATAGAACCCGATGACATCGATATCGACACTGGAGGGAAAAACGACTTGCTGACGATCGTCCAGACCCCTGATGACCTCCAAACGACGTTTGACGCGTGCCGCGCGCTCAAAGTCGAGCGCCTCGGCGGCATCCGTCATCTCGGAGGTCAGCTCATCGACGACATCCTTGCGATGGCCCGACAAAAAGCGCTCGACACGCTTGACGTTCTTGGCATAGTCTGCCGGGGAAATCGCGCCGACACACGCACCCGGGCCGCGCCCGACATGGTAGTCAAAGCAGGGACGCCCGTTTTGCGCGCAAATCATATTGACGATGTCTTCCTCGCCCTTGTGGGACTCAACGATACGGCGACAACGACGCCACTCCGCACAGGATGCGGAGCAGATGGGAATAACCTTGCGCAGCGTATCTATCGTCTCACGTGCCGCACGGCTATCGGTATAGGGTCCAAAATAGCGCGTTCCCGGCTTATGACGCTCACGCGTATATTTGATAGCGGGATACAGGTCGCCCTTTGTAATGGCGATAAAGGGGTAGCTCTTGTCATCCTTGAGGTCGACGTTAAAGTACGGATGGTACTGACCAATCAAATTGCGCTCGAGCACCAACGCCTCATGCTCGGTCTCCACCACGATATAGTCAAAGCTCGCCACCAGCTGCATCATCAGCGGAATCTTTTGACGCTCATCCTGCAGTGTCACGTATTGACGCATGCGGGCGCGCAGGTTTTTCGCCTTGCCCACGTAGATGACATCGCCCTTGGCATCCTTCCAAAGGTAGCATCCGGGCTGTGTGGGAACGCGCGAAACCTGCTCGGCAAGCGTTGGTATGTTGTCGTGACCGGCCACGCGCACCTACTTGCGACGAAGCAGCGCCGAGACCTCGGGCATCTTAAGGACGACGGCAAGGCCAAAGGTAACAACAAGCGAGGCGACACCCGCAACGCAAACGTAGCCAAGAGTAATCAGAATCGAGCCGCCAAGTGCCCCGACAAAGTGTTCAAGCGCCCACATGACGCCGGCGCCTGCGGCAGCACCTAGGCCACCGAGCAAAAGGCCAAAGAAACCGCCATGTAGGATAGATTTGACCTGAAGGCCACGCAGGCGACGACGCAGCCACCACAGCGAACAGCCGACCAAGATCACGTAGTCGACGACATACGAAAGCGCGATTGCCGGCATACCGAAGCCCAGCACAACGCCAAACAGCAGAACCGAGCCGGCCTGGCCGATGGCGGAATACAGGCAATAGCGGCTATAGGGCTTCATGTCGAGCAAGGCAGAGAAGCTCTTCTGCATCAACACGACCACGCCGTAGAGCGGCAGCGAGAGCGCCAGGTAGACAAGGTACTCGGACACCAGCGCCACGCCGGATTCATCGAACTTGCCAGCACAGTAGATCATATTGAGCGGACGTGCGAAGACAATCAGGTACAGTGCGAACGGAATCAGGAAGAACAGCATCTGGGCGACGCCACGCGAAATGCCCGTGCGAACGCTGTCGTAATCCTTCTCCTGTGCGTCATGAGAGAGCTCGGTATAGAGCGCCGTCGAAAGCGAGGCGGCAATCAGCGCGTAGGGCAGCGTGTACCACAGGCGCGCATAGGCGATGACGGAAGGACCCGTCTCGGGCTGGACCACCAGCGCGGCAGCGTTGGTGATAGAAGTCGAGACAAACATGCACACCGTGGCGAGCAGCGTCGGGATACCGAGCGCAATCGTCTGGCGCAGCGCGGGGTCCTTAAAGTCGATATGGATATGGGGATGCACGCTGTGCTTGCCAAGCGCGGGAATCTGACATGCCATCTGAACAAAGACACCGAGGGTCGTACCGGCCGCAATCAAGATGATGCCGGCACGTTCGCCAAACTGTGCGGACACGGGCGCAAAACCCATAAAGCTCGCAATGACGATCACATTGTTGAGGACCGGGGCAAACGTCGACCAAAAGTAGTCGCGGTGTGCGTTGAGAACGCCCGAGAACACCGAGCCCAAACCATAAAACAGAATCTGGATGGCAAAGAAACGGAACATGAACGCAGCGGTATCCATGCTGCCACCGTCACCCGAAAGGAACGATTGCGTCCAGATAAAGCCCGGGGCGAACACGGTCCCCAGCAACGAAATGCCACCCAGCACTAAAAGCAGAATGCCGAGCAGGTTGCCCACGTACTCGTTCGAGGCCTCGCGACCCTGCTCACGCCTCACGCCCATGTACACGGGCAAAAACGCCGTCACGAGCATGCCGCCCATCACGAGTTCGTAGAGCATATTGGGCAGGTTGTTGGCGACCTGATAGGAGGACGAGAGTAGCGACATGCCGATAGCGGCCGCCATTGCCCACGTGCGGATAAAACCGGTGACGCGAGACACGATAGTCAGGATGGTCATAAGCCCGGCGGAACGACCAACCGTGGAGTAGTCCGACGAGCCCATGTCGTCAGTGTCATCTCGCGACGAAGAAGCTTCGGATGAGGGTGTCTGAGGCGCAGATTCTTTTGCAAAATGAGCTCCGCGCTTCAATTCTTCCTGCGGCATCGCTCAGTCCTCTCTCGTAATCGCGGCAACCGTCGCCCCGCAAAATGCAATTAAATCATCGGGTGCAAGCTCGAGCTGATAACCACGCTTGCCTCCCGAAATAAAAATGGTATCCCAAAGGACACACGTCTCATCAATGAGCGTCCGGTAGCGTTTTTTCATACCGACCGGGCTGCAGCCGCCGCGAACGTAGCCAGTCGCCGCAAGCAAATCCTTCACATGCATCATAACCAAGGACTTCTCCCCCGCGGCACGCGCGGCGGACTTTAGATCGAGCTCATCGGCAACAGGGATGCAGCACACGACATGGTCGTTGGACGGCGTCACGCAGACCAAGGTCTTAAATCCTTGACCGGGCTCCTCGCCAAGCTGCTCCGAAATCGCGACCCCCAGGCCCACCGACTCATCACCATCGTCTTCGTACGTATGTAGAACATAGGAAATGCCGGCGCTTTCCAGCTCGCGCATCGCATTGGTTTTTGGCGTCTTTACAGCCTTTGCCATGACATATCCTTTCCCTCGCATTCGGACGCAAGGATTAAGTATATGTCCAATTCGGCTGCACACGTCACTTCGGCACAGCAAGCGCCATCGAATCACAAGGAGTCGATGGCGCCCATAAACTGAATCGCCTATTTATTGAGCATCAAGTTGAGCCTGGCGCTCCCGGTCACGCCTGAGCAACGGCGCCAAAAACTTGCCCGTATAACTCTGCGGACAGTCCGCAACCTGCTCCGGTGTACCCGAAACCACGACGGTTCCGCCGCCGTTACCGCCCTCGGGACCCATATCGATCAGGCGGTCGGCAACCTTGATGACATCAAGGTTGTGCTCAATCACCAGCACCGTGTTGCCCGCATCGACCAAGCGCTGCAGCACATCGAGCAGCTGGCGGACGTCCTCAAAATGAAGACCGGTCGTCGGCTCGTCCAAAATATAGAACGTCTTGCCCGTCTGGCGTCGATGAAGCTCCTTGGCGAGCTTCACACGCTGCGCCTCGCCGCCCGAGAGCGTCGTGGCGGGCTGGCCCAGGCTCACGTAGCCCAAGCCTACATCGTACAGCGTCTGGAGCTTTCGCTTGATCTGCGGGATATTCCCAAAGAAGGCCAGCGCCTCAGTGACGCTCATGTCGAGCACGTCCGAGATGGTCTTGCCACGGTAGGTGACCTCGAGTGTCTCGCGGTTGTAGCGTTTACCGCCGCAAACTTCGCAGGGAACGTAGATATCGGGAAGGAAGTGCATCTCGATCTTAATCTGCCCATCGCCCTTGCACGCCTCACAGCGCCCGCCACTCACATTAAAGGAGAAACGACCCGGCGAGTAGCCGCGCGCCTTCGACTCCGGCGTACTCGCAAACAGCGCGCGAAAATCATCCCACAGGCCGATATAGGTAGCAGGGTTGGAGCGCGGCGTGCGGCCAATCGGCGACTGGTCGATATCGATAACCTTATCGATGCACTCGATGCCCTCGATTTTTTTATACGGACCCACAGGGCGCGTCGAGCGGTGAATGGCATTCGTAAGGGCAGGCGCAATGGTGTCGGTAACCAGGGAGCTCTTACCCGATCCCGACACGCCGGTAACAACCGTAAGCGTACCAAACTCGATTTTGGCAGTAACGTTTTTGAGGTTGTTGGCTCGAGCGCCCGTAATTTTAAGGCAGCCGCGACCGGGCTTGCGCCGTTCATCAGGCACCCGGATCATTCGTTTACCGGTCAGATAAGCGCCCGTCATCGACTCGGGACACGCCATGATATCGGCAGGCGTTCCCGCCGCGACTACGTGTCCGCCGTTGACGCCGGCGCCGGGCCCCATGTCGATCACGTAATCGGCGGCACGGATTGTATCCTCGTCGTGTTCGACGACGATAACGGTATTGCCGATATCGCGCAGGCGCTCGAGCGTCTTGATCAAGCGCTCGTTGTCACGCTGATGAAGACCGATCGAGGGCTCGTCCAGAATATAGAGCACGCCCATGAGACCCGCGCCGATCTGCGTTGCCAGGCGAATACGCTGCGCCTCGCCACCGGAAAGCGTCGCCGAGGCACGATCGAGCGTCAGATAGTCGAGTCCAACATCGACCAGAAAACGCAAGCGCTCCAGGATTTCCTTGACGATACGGCCGCCGATAAACTGTTGGCGCTCGGTGAGTTCCAGGCCCTCAAAAAACTCGAGCGATTCACGGCACGACAGGCAACAAACCTCGTAAATGGACTTGCCGCCCACGGTGACGGCGAGCATCTCAGGGCGCAAACGAGCGCCGTGGCAGCTCGAGCACGGCTCCTCGCGAATGTACTTCTCCAGGCGCGCCTTGGTGTTCTCGTTCGTCGTCTCGGTATAGCGTTCGTACAGGATGTTGCGAACGCCCGAAAACTTGGTATCCCACTGGCTGCGACGTCCGTCGAGCTTTTGGTAGTCGACCGAGATCTTCGTATCGCCCAGGCCATCCAAGAATGCACGACGCACGCGAGGGGGCAAGTCCTCCCACGGCGTATCGGTGCTCACCTTAAAGTGTTTGCAGACCGCAGCAAAAATCTGCGGATAGTAGTTCGAGTTGCCAAACAGGCTACCAAAGACTCCGTCGGCAATGGACTTCGAGGGGTCCTCGATCAACGCCTCGGCATCAACGGTTTTCTTAAAGCCCAGGCCGTCGCACTCAGGACATGCGCCATAGGGAGCGTTGAACGAAAAATCACGCGGCTGAAGATCGTCAATGGAGTGACCATGCTCCGGACACGCCAAGGCCAACGAATACTCCAGCAGCTCGCCCTCGGTCCCCTCGGGAGCATCACGATCGGGCAGCATGTACACGTTTACATTGCCGTGAGCCAGCGCGGTCGCCTGCTCAACAGACTCGGCGATACGGCCCAGAGAGTTCTCACGGATCACGATGCGATCGACTACGACCTCGATATCGTGCTTGAACTTCTTGTCCAGATCGATCGGATCGTCGAGCGAGCGCACTTCACCGTCGACACGCACGCGGCTAAAGCCCTCGGCGCGAAGGTCCTCAAACAGTTTGGTGTACTCGCCTTTTCGCCCGCGCACCACCGGTGCCAGCACAAACGCGCGGCGGCCCTCCCCCGCCGCCAAGACCTTGTCGGCAACCTGGTCGGTCGTCTGACGCTCAATGACGCGGCCGCATTCGGGACAGTGCGGGGTGCCCACACGGGCGAACAGCAGGCGCAGATAGTCATAAATCTCGGTTACGGTGCCAACCGTCGAGCGAGGGTTTTTAGACGTCGTCTTTTGGTCGATCGACACCGCCGGCGAAAGGCCGTCGATTGAATCCAAGTCGGGTTTGTCCATCTGGCCCAAGAACTGGCGCGCATAGCTCGAAAGGCTCTCGACGTATCGACGCTGGCCCTCGGCATAGATAGTGTCAAATGCCAGCGAACTCTTGCCCGAGCCAGAAAGACCGGTAATGACCACGAGTTGGTCACGCGGAATGGAAACATCGATATCACGGAGGTTGTGCTCACGAGCGCCGCGAATAACGATAGAAGAATCAGACATGGAAGCTCCTTGCCTCCTATTGCATCGAATCATACTGTCGATGAGTTTAGCGCACTCGACGCGCACAGATGTTCGTAATACAAGATTCGCAGACCTTTAGCTTTGCGTATCGGGTGCTTTGTTTCTCGAAATGCCGTGGAAAGGTTACAGTAATCTACTACTGAACTTAATTTGCTGTAACAGAGGAACGTCCATGACCGAAGATATCCCCCTTGAAATCACTTCGAGCGACATGGCCAATCTGCCCATATTCATCGCCGTCCTTATCGTGGCCACCGTCGTCGTGCGCGTGTATTTTTCAATCAAACACAATGAAAAGCCGCCCATTGCCCGCGTCTTTTGGTGCGCGACGCTCCTCATCCCGCTCGGCATGGTAGCTGCATGGATTACGAATCAATTGCTCGTAAATGAGGACAATTCCCTATGGGTCCTTTCTTATTCGGCGCTCGGTGCTACCGCCGTCATACTTCTTGTCGAGCCCTTGGTTTCGGGACTTATCGACCAAACCGATCTTGCGACGGGAACGGTTGCCTGTATTTGCCGTGACATCCTTGTCATCGCCGCTGTTTCAGCGCTCTCGTTCGTTTCGCTCGAAATTGCCTGTAACGAAACGTTCTATCGCATTCCCGCCAACTCATTCGGGTTTTCCGTCGGGCTGCTCGCGACGGTTCTGCTCTCCCTTTATTTGCTGGGACAGCGTCATGGAGGCGTCATGGCCCTCGTGCCCGTCGCCTGTTGCATCCTTGGCATTGCCGAGCACTTCGTCATAACGTTTAAAGGCGAAGCCATCCTGCCAAGCGATATCTTGGCCCTTGGCACCGCAATGGAAGTGAGCGAGGGATACGAGTTTACCTTTACCGCCGGAATCGTAACCTCTCTCGCCCTGCTGGAGATTTCCCTGGGGCTTCTTTCGCTTATCCGACCGCGAAAGCTCCGTACGCCCACCCATGTCTTCCCCGCAATCGCCGCTAACCTCTGCGCTTTTCTGCTAGTGACCGTTGTGGGGCTCTCAGGCTTTTCCAGCATCGACTTGGAGCAGGCGCTGGATTTTGGATTTGACCGTTGGCAGCCCATCACCACATATACGTCTCAGGGTTTTATCACTTCGTTCACCGAAATGGTCAACGAGTTGCCCATTGAGAAGCCCGAAGGCTATGCGCCCGATGAGGCGCAGAGCATCGAGCAGGAGCTCGCCGCCGCCTACGACAGCACGTATGGCTCGAGCGAGCAGCGCGCGGCTGCCGTTGCCCAGTTCAATGAAATCAAGCCGACGATTGTTGCCGTCATGAACGAGAGTTTTAGCGACCTTTCGTGCTTTGAGCAGCTCCAGGCGGCCGGGTACACCGGCCCCGCATTCTACAACTCGCTTCCCGACACACTTGTTCGCGGCACCATGCTCGCTTCGGTCACCGGTGGCGGAACGGCAAACTCCGAATTCGAATTTTTGACCGGAGCGACAACGGCCTTTGTCGGATTAGGCAAGATCCCCTATCAGCTGTATCAGATGAATGGCGTCAACAGCCTGGCAAAGGACCTTAAGGAGCTTGGGTATACCGCTACCGCTATGCACCCGCAAAACCCCGTCAACTACCATCGAGATAAAATCTATCAGCAGCTGGGCTTTGGAGACTTTCTTTCAATCGGCGATTTCGAAGGTGCGCCCTGTTACCATTCCGGCGTATGCGACTACGCCACCTACGACAAGATACTCGACCTGCTTAGAACCGACGAAGCCCCGCAGTTCATCTTTGACGTCACGATGCAAAATCACGGCGGCTACGACTATGGCACCGTTCCCGCCGAGGAGCTGACAAACTATTGGGTCGAGGGAGCCAGCGAGGGCGCCAATAGCGCACTCAACACCTATCTTACCTGCATCAACGCATCCGACCGGGACCTCGAGTACTTTATCAACGAGCTCCGCAATATCGGCAGACCGGTTGTCCTTGTCTTTTTTGGCGACCATCAGCCGAGCGCCGCAACGGCTCTCAACGACGAGCTGTACCCTCAGGAAGATACGGCAAGCCACGCTTTCCGTATCTATCAGTCGACATATTTTGTCTGGGCTAACTATGAAATCGCCGGCAATACCGAGCTCAACGTCTACGACACCGTCGGGGCAAACGAGATTGCAGCCATTACCCTTAATAAGATCGGCGCCCCGCTCACCGACTATCAAAAGGCTCTGCTTGCAACAAGGTCAGATGTGCCCACCATCAATGTCGCCGGCTACCTTGGTGCCGACGGGCTGCGCTACGACTTGGAATCTGAAGACAGCCCATACGCCTCGACGATCGACAAGCTGCAGCGCATGCAATACCTCGAGTTCGCCAGCAAAGTTCAGTAAGCCCGCCCATTCGCTTGGACCCATCGTATTGCAAGCACGCTCGGCCCAAATGCATCGTAAATGACTCCCGCTCGCAAACGAGGGTACAATGACGCTCGTGTCACATCACGGGGCCCCGGCCCCAACATATACAAAGGAGTCATACATGGGTTGCGAGCACGCACAGGCCGCCGGCGGACAAACGTCGCCGTCGCAATTTGAGGAGAATACGCTGTCCGAGGTCAAACGCGTCATCGCCGTGCTTTCCGGCAAGGGCGGTGTCGGCAAGTCGTTTGTCACCGGTGCCATCGCCACCGAGCTTGCCCGTCACGGCCACAAGGTCGGCGTCCTCGATGCCGACATCACCGGTCCCTCTATCCCCAAGATGTTCGGTATGAGCGGACGCCACGTCCATGCCCTTGGCAACCTTATGCTGCCCGAAATCTCCGAGCACGGCGTCAAGGTCATGAGCTCCAACCTGCTGCTCCAAAACGAGACCGACCCCGTCCTTTGGCGCGGCCCGGTCATCGCAGGCGCCATTAGGCAGTTCTGGAGCGAGACCTCGTGGGGCCCCATCGACTACCTACTGGTCGACATGCCTCCGGGAACAGGCGACGTCGCGCTCACCGTCTTCCAGTCACTGCCCGTCGACGGCATCGTCATCGTCACGAGCCCGCAGGATCTGGTCTCGATGATCGTCGCCAAGGCGGTCAACATGGCCGAGAAGATGAACGTCCCCATTCTGGGCATTGTCGAGAACATGAGCTATATTGAGTGCCCCGACTGCGGCAAGAAGATCGAGGTCTTTGGCAAGAGCAAGCTCCCCGAGGTCGCAGAGCGCTATAACCTCGACATCTTGGGCCAGCTTCCCATTAATCCGGCACTCGCCGAGGCCTGCGATAAGGGCGAGGTTGAGACCGCGCTGCCCGATGGCATGTTGCCTAAGGCAGTCTCTGCCGTCGAGGCCATTACCCCGCACGAGACCGACGAGGCCTAAGTGAACACGAGCGCCTTCTATGACGTCCTGGTAATCGGCGGCGGGGCTTCAGGCCTCGCCGCCGCCATTACGGCCGCACGCGCTGGCAAAAGCGTCTGCATCGTTGAGCGCGATGTCGCCTGCGGCCTTAAGCTCCTTGCGACCGGTAACGGCCGCTGCAACCTCTCCAACGAATCGATTGATCCTCAGCGGTATAACCCCCCCGCATTCGTTGAATCCGTTATGGGCCCCCGGCCCGAACAAGAGCTTATGGGTTTCTTCTCCTCGCTGGGCATCATGACAACCTCCGAGGAAGGCCGGCTGTACCCGCGCTCCCTTCGCGCAGAATCGGTGCGCGACGCGCTTCTCAACGTTTGCGACCGCCTGGGTATCACCTTAATCTGCGGAGCCAACGTTGCCTCGGCGCACAAAGCTTCCGAAGGCTGGGCACTCCAAATAGACCGTCCAGCGCGGGCGCTCAAGGCAAAAAAGCACGACGACCGAAAATCGGAGCTCCGCTCGCTTCGGAAAGCGCTCGCCGATGTCCCTCGCAAGAACGAGGCCCTGCAGGCACATGCCGTAATTATCGCCACGGGCGGCAACCCCACCGGTATCGCCGATACGTTTCGCCTCCCCCTCACTTCGCTGCGCCCCATCCTCTGCCCCGTATCGGCAACGGTCGTCGGCGATCGGGCGGCACTCAAGACGTTGGATGGCCTGCGCGTCCGCGCCCGCTTGACGCTCGCCCGCAATCATAATGAGCTCTGGCACGAAGACGGTGAAGTCCTGTTTCGAACCTTCGGTATCTCGGGCGTCGCTGTCTTCAACCTCTCCCGTCGTATCCAGCACGGCGATACGATCCTGCTCGACGTTTTCCCCGACCTCTCCAAAGACGAGTTGCTCGATATGCTCAACCGGCGCGTTGAGCTGCTCGGCGGCTTTTCGCCCCGCAATCCCCGTTGGCTCGACGGTATGCTCGCCCCGCAACTCTCCCGCGTCGTCTGCACGGCGTTCGAGCAGTGCCATCCAGGCTCCAACGATGTCATCCACCTGGTCTCGATCCTCAAGCACTTTAAGTTGCTCGTCGAGGGAACAGCCGAGGAGCGCTCGGCGCAGGTCACGCGTGGTGGCGTATCTGTCGAGAGCATCTCAACACCCAGTCTACGCGCGCGCAGCGCTGTCGACGCCCCGCTTTACGTCTGCGGCGAAGCGCTCGACATCGACGCCGATTGCGGAGGCTTTAACCTTGCGTGGGCCTGGCTCTCGGGCATTCGTGCTGCAAGCAGTCTGTAGCCGCGCAGTCTATAATCAAAAACGCATTCGGGCCGTCTGGGATACCGGACGGCCTCTTTCTTGCCTCTAAGGAGACCTCGATGATCGAAATCACCCAAGTCAACGCGTCGCTCGATGAAGCCGGCGATGAAAATGCCTGCCTCATTGTTGGCAAGCGAGTCGCCAAGCGCATCCTACGTTGCAAGGACTCCGAGATCAAGTCCATCGAACTCCACCGCAAGTCAATCGACGCTCGCAAAAAACGAGACGTCCATTTTATCCTGAGCTTTCGTGTTGAGCTGACTAGTCCCCACCTCGAGCGAGAAGCGGTCGACAGCGTTGCCGAGCGTGACCGCTCGCGCGTACGCGCGATAGAAGACGATGAGCCTTCATTCCCCTCCCCCGTCTCCGACGCACCTCAAGAACGCCCTGTCGTTGTCGGCGCCGGATGCGCCGGCCTTTTCGCTGCGCTTACGCTCGCCGAAGCAGGTCTTAAGCCCTTGCTTATCGAGCGCGGCGACCCGGCATTTCGCCGCTCGCATGCGATCGACCTCTTTCTAAAGGAGCGCATCCTCGACCCCGAGAGTAATATCCAGTTTGGTCTGGGCGGCGCGGGGACCTTCTCGGACGGCAAGCTCAATACGGGAACAAAAAATCCCGCCCATCGCCTTATCCTCGAAACCTTCGTCGAGGCGGGTGCGCCCCGCGATATTCTGTGGGATGCCAAGCCGCACATTGGCTCCGACATCCTTCCCACGGTTGTCACCGCTATATCCCAGCGCATCGAGCAGCTCGGAGGTGTCGTCCGTTATCGAACGAAGCTCGTCGACATTCGCATCGACGCGTCTGGCGCCATCACCGGTATTGATGTCCAATCGTCCCAAGACGCCGCTTGCGAGCCAATCGAGACAAAGCACCTCATCCTCGCCTGCGGGCATTCTGCTCGCGATATTTTTGAGCTCCTTAAGGACCACAACGTGGCCCTCGCACAAAAGACCTTTGCCATGGGCGTTCGCATCGAGCATCCGCAGCGCGACATCGATCGAGCCCAATATGGAGCCTTGGCGGGACATCCAGCGCTCGGGGCGGCCCCTTACAAACTTGTTGCCCATCTTCCCAACGGCCGCAGCGTGTTCTCGTTTTGCATGTGCCCCGGCGGACAGGTTGTTGCCGCCTCTTCAGAACCGTGCCATCTGTGCGTCACCGGGGCCAGTCTCAATGCCCGCGACGGACGCAACGCAAATGCCGCCCTGCTCGTTAACGTCACGCCTGAGGACCTTCCCAACGATGACCCGCTCGCCGGCATCGAGCTCCAGCGTGCCTGCGAGGCGGCCGCCTATCGCCTGGGCGGTTCCAACTGGAACGCACCGGCACAACTCGTCGGAGATTTCCTCGCAGGACGCGCCAGCAAGGCGCCCGGAAAGGTAAAGCCCACCTATCCGCTCGGTGTGACCTGGACGGCAATTGACGAAGCCCTGCCGCAGCATATCGTCGAGTCGCTCCGCCTGGGACTTCCCCTACTCGGAAAAAAGCTACGAGGCTACGACCGCCCCGATGCCGTTCTTACCGGCGTGGAGACTCGTTCGAGCTCACCGGTCACTGTCACCCGAGACCGAACGTGCCATGCCGTGTCGACCCCGGGCCTCTACCCTTGTGGTGAGGGAGCTGGATATGCCGGCGGCATCATGAGCGCGGCCACCGACGGCATCCGTTGTGCCGAAGCCCTGATTGCAGACCTCTAACGCACGAATTCCAGTGCGCAAAAGACACAGGCCCCGAGCTCCACAGGGAACTCGGGGCCTGTTCGCTATTTCTTAAACCGTGCACCCTGGCGTTTTCTGCCCGATGCGAAAGTGGAACCCTTGCGGGCCTGTGAACGTAAGCGCTCGATCGTCTCGTCCTCAGACGCACCCTCGAGCATCGCCCGAATCTGAACGACGGCATCGCGCAGGCGCGCCGCCTCCTCAAAGTCCATAGCAGCAGAAGCGTTACGCATATCCTCTTCCATGGATTCGACAATCCGCACAAGCTCGTCATGCGGCAGTTCTTCCAACTGCTCCGCAAGTGTCTGCTCGGGCGCCACCGTTTCCGGCACGCCGCCCTCGCCCGACTCATCGGGCGTATAGAATGCGCCATGGCCAAGAGAGTCGCCCTTCGAGCGCCCCTTGGAACCCACGGTTTTTTCGGCCTCGGCAATAAAACTTGAGATGTCGTTGATGGCCTTGCGCACTGTCTTGGGCACAATGCCATGCTCTTCGTTATATGCCATCTGAATCTCGCGACGGCGCTGCGTCTCCTCGATGGCCTCTTTCATCGAATCGGTCACAACGTCTGCATACATGATGACTTCGCCATCGGCGTTACGGGCCGCACGGCCAATCGTCTGAATCAGCGAACGACGGTTGCGCAAGAAGCCTTCCTTATCGGCATCGAGAATTGCCACCAGTGAGACCTCGGGGAGATCCAAGCCCTCGCGAAGCAGGTTGATGCCAACGAGAACATCGATCTTTCCCTCGCGCAGCGTTCGCAGGATCTCGACACGGTCCATCGTCGCTGTATCGGAGTGCATGTAATTGACCTTAATGCCGGCATCAAGCAGATGGTCGGTCAGGTCCTCGGCCATGCGTTTGGTCAACGTGGTCACCAGCACGCGCTCTTTGCGTGCAACGCGCTCGCGAATCTCGTCCTCAAGATCGTCAATCTGGCCTCGGACCGGACGAACGTCGATCTTGGGATCGAGCAGGCCGGTCGGACGAATGATCTGCTCCACGTCGTTTTGGCTCACCCGCAGCTCGTAATCGCCCGGCGTGGCCGAAACATAGATAAACTGGGGTATCCTTGCCTCAAACTCATCGAAACGAAGCGGGCGGTTATCGAGCGCCGAGGGCAGGCGAAAACCGTGTTCCACCAGCGTCACCTTACGCGAGCGGTCACCTTCGTGCATGCCGCGAATCTGCGGCACCGTCACATGGCTCTCATCGATGATGCAGAGCATATCCTTGGGAAAGTAATCGATTAGGGTAAACGGCGGCTCACCCGGCTTGCGACCGTCCAGATGACGCGAGTAGTTCTCGATGCCGTTGCAAAAGCCCATCGTCTCGAGCATCTCAAGATCATAATCGGTGCGCTGCTGCAGACGCTGCGCCTCGAGCAACTTGTCGGTCGCCTTGAGCTCCGCCACGCGCTTCTCGCACTCTTCGCTGATCGATTTCAGAGCCGCCTTGACCTTCGGCTTCTCGGTCACGTAGTGCGATGCCGGCCATACGGGGATGGCCTCGTACTCACGAAGCATCTCACCGGTGACCTCATCGATCTCGGCAATCAGCTCGACCTCGTCGCCAAAGAACTCAAACCGCAACGGATGCTCGGCATAAGGCGGATACACGTCGACAACATCGCCGCGCACGCGGAACGTGCCGCGTGCCAGGTCATAGTCATTGCGATCATATTGAATGTCAATAAGTGCATGGATAAAGTCATCGCGCTCGAGCGGCACCTTCTTGTCGACGTTTGGAGCCAGACCCGCATAGTCCTCAGGAGAGCCAATGCCATAGATACACGAGACCGATGCGACAACGATCACATCGCGTCGAGAGAGCAGCGATGCGGTCGCCTGATGTCGCAGCATCTCAACCTCTTCGTTAATCGAGGAGTCTTTCTCGATATATGTATCGCTTTGCGGCACATACGCCTCGGGCTGATAGTAGTCGTAGTACGAGACGAAGTAGACCACAGCGTTGTTGGGAAAGAACTCTTTGAGCTCGCTCGCAAGCTGAGCGGCGAGCGTTTTATTCGGAGCCATGACCAGCGTCGGCTTTCCCAGGGCCTCAATAGTCTTTGCCATCGTGAAGGTCTTGCCCGAACCAGTCACGCCCAGCAAAACCTGATAGCGGTCTCCGTCCCTCACGCCCTGCACAAGCGACTCAATGGCCTTAGGCTGGGAACCGGCAGGCTCATAGGGAGACACGACCTTAAACGGCACGTCAGAGCCTTCAACGCCAAAGCGCTTAAGTTCGCCACCAACGCGTTCTACTTCAAATTCCGCCATGGATACTCCTAACTCATATATCTGCAGTATACGCAGGCGGCAGGCATAGTCCTATACGAACCGATCGGGATAGAGGGTCTTGTAGCGAACCCAGGCATTATTGACACGAATCAGATACGCCTGCGTCTCGGGAAAGGTGATTGCATTATGAAGCGACGTACTCTGCTGCGCCCATCCGTCGACATTGCCCATGCCGGCGTTATAGGCGGCAATGGCACTGTCAGTCGACCAATTAAAATACGCTAGAAGATACGAGAGATACGCACAGCCAAACTCGATATTCGTAGCCGGATCGTTAAGGTTGTCGGCCGAATACTCGCCACCGTCGACAAGGCCCTTGGCGATCATATCCTGGGCAGTCTCGGGCATCAGCTGCATCAATCCCTGAGCACCCTGATTCGACTCGGCCTCGGGATCCCAATTCGATTCAGACTTAATGACAGCGCACACCAGATACGGATCCAGATTATGCGAAATACTGGATTGCTTTACATACGCCTCGTAGTCAATCGGATACAGCGGCTTAAAGAAAGCGGCAGGAGCATACGAGTAAACGAATGAGATAAGGCCGAAGGCAAAAACGGCAGCCAGCGGTATAAGGCGATACCACGTAAGGAAACGTGTCTTAGGCATCGGCCTCCTCCTTATCCACTACATCCCCGAACCCATGGCGCGAAAGCCATGCGTCCAGTTGTTCAAAGAGCGAGTTATCGTCTGCCGCATTGTCAATCACAGTTGTAGCGAGATTGCACAGCGCAGACTCTTCGGGCTGGCAAGCAGAACGGGCATCGAAATCAGATGGCTCCATGCCACGTTGAATAGCGCGCTCGCGACGAACTGACAAAGGGGCGCTGATGACCAAAATTTCATCAGCCAAGCCAAATGCATCCTCAAAACCAGTCGGAGCAGAAACCTCGACCACTGCAAAGCGATAACGAGGAGATGAAACCGTACAACAAACCGGATCGAGAATCCTAAGCGAAAGCTGTTCAATGAGAACGGGATGCACAATGCCATTGAGCCGTGCGACCGAATCAGGAGAAGCAAAAGCTCGAGAAGCGAGGATGTTGCGGCGAATGCCGCCATCCTCATCCAAAATGTCCCAACCGAATTCATCCGCGAGTGCATTGACGATATCAGAGCCCGGCACATACAGCGATTTTGCAAGCTCATCCAGATCGATTAGCATAGCGCCACGAGATTCGAAATAGCGGCAGGCAGTCGACTTACCCGAAGCAATATTGCCCAAGACAAATACGGTAAACATCAAGCCCTCCCTAACGCCAATGCGAGTAATTATCGCTCAAATACACTAGAAGGACTCAAAATACAGTCAAACAGTAAGAGCGAATACGGGGGAGCTAAATCCCAAAGTACAACGTGTATATAACGCAAAAAAGGGGGAGGCCTCGCGGCCTCCACCATTTTTGCGTTAATTAAACGATGTACATTGGGACCTAGTT
>CABUUG010000016.1 GCA_902494605.1 uncultured Collinsella sp. | reverse complement strand
GGTGCGGATCCGCGCAGCGGATGCGCGGAATCCTATACGCCGCACCAATTGAAATCGAAAGCCTCCGGCAACGGGGGCTTTTCTTTTACGTAAGCACCGCATGGATTCGAACCTCGGTCGAGGCGCGGGCGTAAAGCGGACTATTTCCTGTCGACTCGTGTAAGATTCCGAGTAGGTGTCGCGGCCCATCCGCGACCACTCCTTCTTCAAGCGACCGATCAGGGTGATATTTCGTGGCAGAGCGTCCGACATACAAGCTCAGGTTTCTCGATCCCAAGAAGCGCTTTCCGGCGATGCCCGAGCAGCCTGCGGGACGCTCATATGGCGTGGTCTGGAAACTCTTTGGCGAGGACCAGCATGAATCTTGTTATGTCGTCGAATTCGTTGGCAAAAGCCATGTGTCGCTTTTGGGTTACGTAAGCGTTTCGGGTGAGGTGTACAAGGTGGACCGCCCCGTCAGCGAGGCTCCGCTGCCCAACGATCCCGACATGGAACTGGTCCTTGACGAGTCGGATTCCAGTATTGGTGAGATTATGGTAAGGGAAGTCAGCGGTGCAATGCACGCATGTGCGCAAACTGTCGGTTCTCCCGAAGGCCCCATGCGCGAGCAGTCCGACCACGAGACATGGAATTCGACCCGCGCCCTTCCTTACGGCGAGTTCATGGCGTCGATGTTCCTGCGCTACGTGATATTTGCCAACTCCGAAAGCGCTATTGCGAACACGGCGGGCGTCGACGGTCTCGATGCGGACATGCAAAACGTTGTCGACAAGATCAAGCTCGTAAAGTTGCCCGAGCCGGACGAGGTGTTTTTGGGCTTTAACACGTCACCGCTCCCCGATGCTATCGAGACGCTGCTTTACCGCGTTGACCATGCCGAGAATCCGAGCGGTATCGAGCGCTATGCCGCCACCCTTATGAGCGAAATTGACTTGCCCCGTCTGCGCACCATTGCCGCCAAGTCCGAAATGAGCCTGGCGCGCATCGACCGGTCAAAGCTGTTTTATCTCAATTTTGATCGTAGCTTGCTGGACCAGGACGAGATTGACATGCTGCTTGCCATCGAGTGCCGTCTCAACCGCCTCTCCGGCATCCTTGAGCGCATCGGGGCCGGATTGGTCCCTGCGGCATCCTCGCCGAGCCTTGAGGGCTGCGCGCTCTTTGATTCGTGGCATATCGCCAAGACGACCAACGATGTTCCCCGACTGCTCGATACGGCCTCGAGCGATAACCCGTGGGGCAAACCGGGTACGGTGGCTTGCCAGCCGGGCGGTGAGTGGGATGTGCGTACCCGCTTCGCGCGTATCGTCGAGGCACTTAACGTTGTCACACGGCTCGACTATACCTATCGGGCAAACGTTGCCGAGGGGATTATGCTCGTTCGGTTTGGGCAGTCTGTCGTGGATGCCATGCCGCAACGTGAATACGCCGCTCGAGATGACGCGTGGCGCGAGCTGGACGAGGACACGCGCGCGGTCTGGGCCGCGGAACACGATGCGCGCGTGGCACTCACGCTTGCGGCAGCGTGTTTTGCCGCGGGCACCTGCATCACGCGCTGCTATGTGCAGATTGCTGCTCCCGACAGTGAGCAGGGCGAGCGCGTTGTCGCAACGTATTTCTTTGGGCGCGCGGCCTATCTGGCCGATTGCGTGCCTGTCGCCAAGGATCTTGAGAGCATGGACATGGACGATATGCCGTGCAAGCGTGTACTTGAGGCGTATGAGTCAACTGCTCCGGAGACGATTGAACCTGCGGAGGTTCATGCTCGTCCGCGTGATGACCATCGCACGCTTCCACCGGCGCTGCGCGATTTGCTGCTTGCCGATACGGCTGACGAGTTGGAGGTCATGGAAGAGGACGACGACCCATACGTGGCCCGTGTTGTTGAATTGCGCGAGCAGGCAAAAGTCGACCGTACAGGTGCTTTTGAAGGCTTTTCCCGTCTTGTTGAGGAGTTGGAGGCTAAGTGCGCCGTCGCCGAGCTTTTGGCGACAGGTCCGGTTCAAACGCAGTTTTGCGATAACCAGCTGGTGCGCATGGTGCTACCGGTGTTGGAAGAAGACCGCTCTGTGCGAATCCTTCGCGCTCCCGATGCGCTGTATTTTGCCCAGCACGAGATTTGCAGCTTTTACGCCGAACAAGAGGACTTTGAGCGTGCGCTGCCCGAGGTGCGCCGTCTCTACGACTTGGCGCGCTCGTCCATGCAATCGCACTTTGCGCTCATCAACGTTCTTGCGCGTCTGGAGCGCTTTGACGAGATTATCGAGGTGGCGCGCCACGGCCTGCGTATTGCCAGCGATCGTTCTGCAATCGGCTACCTGTTCTATCGCTTGGCGTTTGCCTATTGGAATTGCGATCAGCTCGACCTAGCGCTGGCTTGTTACCGTCTGGTGCCGCGCGGTGAGGAATCGGGCAGTAGTGCGCTGGAAGAAATGCAGGGCCTTATGAATGAGATGGGCGTCAGCGAGCCTCCGACGTTCGAGGAGGCGGTCGAGACCATCCGCAAGGCTGGACTCGAGCTGCCGCCAGTGTCCGCCGTGACGAATCAGCTGGCAGATGCCGCTGTGCAACTGGTCGACAACGGCTTCTTTTTCCTGGCACGCGGTTGCATCTTCCAAATGTGGCGCACCATGGGCAACGACGAGCTCGGCTCCCTCAACCGCTCGCTGGGGTAGGCGAAGCCTCCAAGGAGGAAAGGATGCTAGGCAATTAGAAAATTTCCTCTTGCCCATCCTTGGCTGTTTGGTTACTATAGAACGGCTGTTACGGAGAGCTGACCGAGAGGCCGAAGGTGCTCGCCTGCTAAGCGAGTATGCCCCAAAAGGGCATCTGGGGTTCGAATCCCCAGCTCTCCGCCAGTTTAACTTTAAAGAAGGGTCCCATCGGGGGCCCTTTTTTATTATCGAGAAAGGGCGCTGGGGATTCGAACCCTCAAAAAAGGAGGCATCCTTTCGGTCACCTCCTTTCAGTGGGCTTATTATTCTTGGGCCCTACGCCTTGGGCGCCTTGGCGACGGTCTCGCTTTCTGCCGTGAGCGGGCGGTTGTCGATGCGGCGGCCCAAGCGATCGAGCTTCACGAGTAGCCACTCAATGGGATTCGGCCCTGCGCCTTCCTCGTCGGCAACCAGGTCCATAACGGCGATTTTGGTGCCGTCCTGCTTGAGCGTAACGCTGCCCACCTTGTCGCCCACATGCACCGTGCCCGAAAGATCGTCGTGGCTAACCTTTTCGGTCACCTCGCCGGCAAGGGAAAACACGGTCGCTTGCGCCGTAGGATCGGCGAGTGTGGCGTCGATCGTCTTATCCGTCCAGTCGGTTTGGCCAATGCGCGCCATAAGCGGGTTGCCGTTGGCGGTCTTTTCCTGCGTGTTGGCGATCGCGACCGTCACCTTGTGACCGTAGTACCAATTGGCAAGGGTTGCGGTATCGGTAAAGCGCTGGTCGGTGGTGGTGGAGTTCAAAACGACGGTGTAGATCTCGTCGCCATCGCGGTTGTAGGCACTCGTAAAGCAATAGCCCGCGTCGTCGGTGGTGCCGGTCTTGCCGCCGATGTTGCCATCTTGGCCCAGCAAATAGTTATGCGTGTCCATGGAATGCGAATGGTCGGTGCCGTCGGCGCCCGTGACCTCGATCCAGGAATCCTCGCTCGCTACGACCTCGCGGATCGTGTCGTTTTTCATGGCCTCCTGCATCATCAGCGCCACGTCATGTGCGGTTGAGTGCATTTCGCCAGCCCACTCATCAAAGTCCAGACCATGCGGGTTTTCAAAAAGCGTACCGGTACAGCCGAGCTTCTTAGCGCGCTCGTTCATGGCCTTCACAAAGGTGGCCTCGGCGTCTTTGGTCTTAGGGTCGATCTTCTTGCCCACATATTCGGCGAGCACGATGGCGGCGTCGTTGCCCGAGGGAATCATCAGGCCGCGCAGCGCCTGCTCCACGGTAAGCTTGTCGCCTTCGAGCAAGCCGGCGGTCGAATTGCCCACGGTGGCTGCGGCGTTGCTCACCGTGACCTTCTCGTCCATCTTGCAATTCTCGACGGTTAGGATTGCGGTCATGACCTTGGTGATCGAGGCAATTTTGACCTGCTCATCGGCGTCGCGGGCATAGTAGACGGTGCCGTCTTTGCCCATGACGAGGGCATTGGTCGCATCGATATCGGGCAGGTTTTCGGCCGTGATACCGCGCACATCGGCGGTTTTGCCGCAAACATTGTCGGTCGTGAGCACTTGGGCGCCGGCGACGGTGGGCACGCCAGCGGCAAGGGCGATAGCGCAGACAAAGCCGGCGGCAAGCTGGGCTGAGCGCTTTGCAAAAGAGGTGAGGGACTTCACGGATTTCGCTTTCGACGGGATGGTCTCTTCTGGAACTAGAGTATATCGTTTGCCGGCGTCGGCGATCATCGCGTGCGTGCGTGGCCCACATCCGCTCCCGAACGGGCACAAGGGTGCTTAAGGCCGACTTAATCACCCACGCTTGTTGTGTGTGGCGTGCGTCGCCTCGGGCATAATGGAGCGCGAGAGGAGCACGCATGAACGAGCGCATACTGGTAGTTGATGACGAGAAGGCCATCGCCGACTTGGTTGGTATCTACCTTACAAAAGAGGGCTTTGATGTCCAGATTGCCTATAGCGGGGCCGATGCCGCCAAGGCAATCTTGGAGCAGGAGTTCGATTTGGCGCTGCTGGATGTCATGCTGCCCGATATCGATGGATTTGAGCTGCTGCGTACGATCCGTTCCAGCCATACCTATCCTGTGATCATGCTGACGGCGCGCGATGCCCAGCAAGACAAGATCGAGGGCCTTTCGCTTGGCGCGGACGATTACGTGGTTAAGCCGTTCCGTCCGCTGGAGCTCATCGCGCGCGTGCACGCTCAGCTTCGCCGCTACACCAGCTACGGTAGCCGTGCGCAGGCGGCCGAGTCGCCGACCATTCAGTTCGACGGCTTGGAGATCAACCGCGACGCTCGTTCCGTGACGGTGGACGGTGCACCGGTACGCCTCACACCCACCGAGTATTCAATCTTGCTGTATCTGGTCGAGCATCGCGGCGGCGTGGTGGCCGTGGAGGACCTGTTCCGTGCGGTGTGGAACGAGGATTTTATGCCCGGCTCCAACAATACGGTGATGGTGCACATTCGCCACTTGCGCGAAAAGATTGGCGACGACGCACAAAAGCCGCGCTTTATCAAAAACGTCTGGGGCGTCGGCTACATAATCGAATAACGCTTTTCGCTTGTGAGGATCTTGATATGACAAAAGACGATAGACAAGCGTTCGAGGTGCCCGATCGACTCTTTGAATACGTGAGGTCGGTCGTCGACAATCGCGCGCTTGCAACGGTGCTGCTCTTTTTGCTGAGCCTGCTGCTGATTGGCATCGACAACATCGCCGGAATCTTGGCGGTGCTGCTTATCGGCTTTTTGCTAATCGATCGATTTGAAATTGTGCGTCGGTGCGTGGTGATCGGCGGTGCCGCGTGGGCCATGACGTTGGCGATTGGCGCCATGGCGCTCGGCGGCATCGAAGGGCCGGTGCTGTTCGATGCCGGCTTTGTATTCAACATGCTTGGCTTTGTGCTGGCGCTTGCCGCGTGCGTGCTGTTCTTGTGTGGCCGCGCCCTGTACTACCAGGGCTACGAACAGGGCGAGCAGCATGCCGATTGTGTGCTGGCCGCTCGTATTCAAGATCGCCTGATCGATCACCCCGACACCTGGGACAACATCGACGGCGACTTCTTGGAGGTCGAGGGCGCCCTTAACCGCGTGCGTGACCGTGAGCGCAAGGTGCAGCAAGCTCTGCGTGACGAGTCGCATCGCAAGGACGATCTGGTCACGTACTTGGCACATGACCTACGCACCCCGCTTGCCAGTGTGGTGGGCTATCTTTCGCTGCTGCAAGAGGCTCCTGAGCTGCCGGTTGAGCAACGTGCGCACTTTACGGGCGTGGCTCTCGACAAGGCGCACCGGCTCGATGCACTCATCGAAGAGTTCTTCGATATCACGCGCTTTGACTTCCACGATATCGTGCTCACGCGCGGCTATGTTGATCTGGGGTTGCTGCTGGCTCAGGTGGCTGACGAGTTCTATCCCATCCTCAACGAGCAGCATAAGGAAGCCCAAGTTGATATTCGCGAGGACCTGACGGTGCTCGTGGATGGCGACAAGATGGCTCGCGTGTTCAACAACATCATGAAAAACGCCGTCGCCTATAGCTATGAGGGCTCGACTATCACGATTGAGGCCGGGCGCCAAGACGATGGCGGCGTGCGCGTTCGCTTTATCAATCAGGGCGATCCTATCCCTGCGGCTAAGCTCAAGGTGATCTTTGAGAAGTTCTATCGCCTGGATGCGGCGCGTGCGACCAATCGCGGTGGTGCCGGTCTGGGCCTTGCTATTGCCAAAGAGATCATCGCGGCACACGGCGGTACCGTTGCATGTGAATCGACGCCCGAACACACGATATTCACCATCGAGCTGCCCGCCGCATAGCCAGCGTGCCCTTACAAACACTTGACAATGCGCTCACGTGCATATGAGCCGCGATTTCTACTATCGATACTGCTGAATTGATATCGATGTGGAGGTATGCGGTATGACGGCTGCTGCGGCTGTGGAGCCCACGGAGCTTGAAGAACTCATGGAAGCGCAGGCCGAGGCCGCGCACGAGCGCGAGGTTGGGGATGCGACTCGCCCCACGGCAGAGGATCTTGCCGCCTCGCCGACGCGCATCGACGTCGAGGGCCTCGACCTGTTCTATGGCGACCATCATGCGCTCAAGGACGTGAATATCAAGATCCGCGACAAGCAGATCACCTCGTTTATCGGGCCTTCGGGCTGCGGAAAGTCCACGTTGCTGCGCTGCTTTAACCGCATGAACGACGGCATCAAGGATTGCCGTATCGAGGGCAAGATTGCGCTCGATGGTCAAGATATCCTGGGCGATTACGACATCTGCCGTTTGCGCCAGCGCGTGGGCATGGTGTTCCAGCGCCCCAACCCGTTTCCCATGAGCATCTACGCCAACGTCGCCTATGGGCCGCGCGGTATGGGTGTGCGCGACCGCGTCGTGCTCGACGAGCTGGTCGAAGACTCCCTGCGACGCGCCGCCCTGTGGGACGAGGTCAAGGACAAGCTCAAGGAATCGGGTCTGGGTCTTTCGGGCGGCCAGCAGCAGCGTCTGTGCATCGCCCGTGCGCTGGCCGTGCAGCCCGACATTCTGCTGATGGACGAACCGACCTCGGCGCTCGACCCCGTGTCGACGCTCGTGGTGGAGCAGCTGGCCTGCGAGCTCAAAGAGGCCTGTACGCTCGTGGTCGTTACGCACAATATGCAGCAGGCGGCGCGTATCTCCGACTCGGTCGCGTTTTTCTTGCTGGGCGAGTTGGTGGAGCATGCGCCCACTGCCCAGCTCTTCAAAAACCCGATCGATCCGCGCACGGCGGATTATTTGACGGGACGTTTTGGCTGATACCATCTAGTAAAGGTACCTTTAGGGTTAAGATGCGGTCATGCCGGCCGCAAAGGGGTTCAACATGATCTATTACGTCGAGGACGATGACAACATCAGGGATCTGACGGTCTACGCGCTGCGCAAGCAGGGAATCGAGGCCGAGGGCTTTTCGTGCGATGGCGAGTTTAAGGCCGCCGTGGCGCGACGGGTACCCGATGCTGTCCTGCTCGACATCATGCTGCCCGATACCGATGGCTTGGCGATTATGCGTCGCCTGCGTGCCGACCGTCTGACGGCGACGGTGCCCATCATGATGCTTACCGCCAAGGACACCGAGCTCGACAAGGTGATGGCGCTCGATGGCGGTGCCGACGATTACCTGACTAAGCCGTTTTCGCTCATGGAGCTCGCCAGTCGCTGCCGCGCACTGTTGCGTCGCGGCGGTATGGTCAAACAGGCAAGCGATGTGCTCAGCGTGGGCGACATTGTGCTCTCGCCCAGCCATCGCGAGGTGACCGTTGCCGGCGAGTCGCTTAAGCTCACCCTGCGCGAGTTCGACCTGCTCGAGTACCTCATGCGCAAGCCCGGCGTGGTCTTTACCCGCGAGTCGTTGCTGCAGAGCGTGTGGGGCTGGGACTTCGACGGCGGTTCGCGCACCGTTGACGTGCACGTGCAGACGCTTCGCCAAAAACTGGGCGAGCATGCTAGCGCCATCGAGACCGTGCGCGGCGTGGGCTACCGCTTGGCCGAGCCTTCTGCCGGTGATGGTGCCGAAGGTGACGACACCGCGGCCACCGCATCGGAGGAGTAACCCGTGGTCTTCGCCCCCCAGGGAAAACATACGCTGTCGCACCGCGTTTTTGTGACGATCTTTGTCTGCGCCATGGCGGTTATCGTGGCGTTTACGGTGCTGGGTGCGTTCTTTGTGCAAAACACCTTGGCGGATGCCACGAGTGCCAACCTGGCGCAGGAAACCGAGCTCATTGCTGCCGCCCTCGACGAGCAGCAGGAGCCCATCCCGTTCTTGCGTAGCCTCGATCGCGAGGACTTGCGCATCACGCTGATTAACAAGGATGGATCGGTTGCCTACGACAACGAGGCGTCGCCTTCCACACTGCCCAACCATGGCGATCGCCCCGAGGTCATCGAGGCCTTTGAGAATGGTTCGGGTTCCGCGGAGCGCGCAAGCTCTACGCTCGACGAGATTATGCTGTATCGCGCCGTCGCCCTTGATAACGGCCAGGTTGTCCGCTTGGCGCAGGCCCAGCCTGGCGTTGCAGCGATTTTGCTGTCGATGGTGGCGCCGATGCTGCTTATCGCAGCAGCGGGCGCGGTACTCTCGTTTTTTATGGCGCGCCGCGAGTCCCGTGCCATCATCGCGCCGTTGCAAGAGGTGGATTTGGACCACCCACGCCGTAGCTATGAGCACGCCTATGCCGAGATGGTCCCCATGCTTGAGCGTATCGAGTCGCAGCGCCAGGAACTCAAGCGCCAAATGGCGGTGCTAGCGGACAACGACCGTATGCGCCGCGAGTTCACGGCGAATATCACCCACGAGCTCAAGACGCCGCTTACGGCGATTTCGGGCTATGCCGAGCTCATTGCAAACGGCATGGTCGAGGGCGAGGACGACCTGCGCAACTTTGGCGGTCGCATCTATCGTGAGGCGGGCCGCTTGGCAGCGCTTGTCAACGACATCCTTACGCTGTCTAACTTGGATGAGGCCGAGCGTGCAACTGAGGGCGAGGCGGTGCCCATTGGGTCCACGGAGCCTATTGAGCTCTCGCGTGCCATCTACGCGGTTGAGCAGCGTCTTGAACAGGTTGCCCGTCAGGCGAATGTGACGATAAGTCATGAGACCAAGCCTGTGGTCATCGAGGGCGTGTCGCGCTTGATTGACGAGCTCATCTATAATCTGGCAAGCAACGCCATCCGCTACAATCGACCCGGCGGTACGGTTACGCTGCAGTGCGGCACCAACGACGAAGGCCATCCGTTCCTCGCGGTCGCCGACACGGGAATCGGTATCGCGCCTGAAGAACAGGGCAAGGTATTTGAGCGGTTCTATCGCGTGGACAAGAGTAGGTCCAAGGCACGCGGCGGAACCGGTCTGGGGCTTGCCATTGTCAAGCATGCGGCCCTGTATCATCACGCCACGCTCGATCTGTCGAGCGAGTTGGGCGTGGGAACCACCATTACGGTGACGTTTCCCATACAGCAGGACGAGCCATTCGCATAGCGATACAACATAGATATTGATGTAGACGCCGCATTTGACTTTCGGGTGCGGCGTTGTTGTGCAATTTTACGATTGCTTCCGACATTTTTACAGGAGAGCCTGTTTCTTATGTATAGAGTTTGGTCTCGGTAAAAAGATGCGATAACATACGGACAGTTTGTCAATCCGAACTGGGGAAATGAAAGGCAGGCTGCATGACCCTTCTCGAACTGTTCCAGCTGCTCAAAAAGCACCTTAAGCTGGTCATCACCCTTCCGGTGGTCTGCGCGATCGCCATGGGCATCGTGTCCTTCGCCGCGATGGACAACACCTACACCGCGACGACGAGCATGTACATTCTCGCCAAGACCGACGATAGCGGTCAGATGAGCTACAACGATCTCTCGGCGAGCCAGATGCTTTCCAACGATATCGCCACGCTGCTGGATAGCGATAGCGTTAAGAGCGGTGCTGCCAATGAGTTGGGCCTTGCTGACCTGGATGACTACAAGGTGTCTGTTTCCTCCGAGACCACCACGCGTGTCATTACGCTTTCGGTTACCGGCACCGATGCCAAGGAGACGGCTAAGGTCGCAAAGGCCATGGCCAGCTCGGTGAGTACGGTCGCTCAGAACGTCGGCGCTGCCCAGAGCATCAACGTTATCGACGAGGCTAAGACTCCCGAAGTCCCCAGCGGCCCCAAGCGCACGCTGTACGTTGCTGTCGCGTTCCTCGCCGGTATCTTTATCGCAGTTGCCTATGTCGTTTTGGCAGACATGCTCAATACCCGCATCCGCGGTGCCGAAGAGGCAGAAGAGCTCCTGGGCATTCCCGTTGTTGGCCGAATTCCGGCTATGAAAGGTGGTAAATAGGCATGGCTAAGGCAAAGAACACCGATAAGCTCGTTGTACAGAATGCCGCCAAGACCCTTCTGGCCAACATCCGGTTTGCGAGCGTGGACGACCCCATTCGCACCATCACCGTTACCTCCTCGATTCCCAACGAGGGCAAGTCTACGGTTTCCATTAACCTTGCTCAGGCAATCGCCACGAGCGGCAAGTCCGTGCTCCTGGTCGAGGCCGATATGCGCCGCAGGTCCCTTTCCGATATGCTCGGCGTTCGTTCGCGCGGCGGACTCTATGCGGTCCTTTCCGAGCAGATCTCCATTGACCAGGCAATTGTCGAGACGGGTCAGAAGAACTTCTACTTCCTCGATGCCGAGCCGCATATTCCCAATCCTGCCGACATCATCGTCTCTCACCGCTTTGCCAAGTTGGTAAAGGCACTGTCCGCCAAGTTCCAGTACGTCATCTTTGATGCTCCCCCGGTCGGCACCTTCATCGATGCTGCCGAGATTGCCAGCCTGACCGACGGTACGCTGTTCGTGGTGCGCGAGGACTTCACCAAGCGCGAGGAGGCACTCAACGCTATCGGCCAGCTTAAGAAGTCCGAGAAGGTCAAGCTCATCGGTACCGTCATGAACTACTGCGAGACCGAGACCAGCGAGTACTACTACTCCTACTACACCAAGGACGGTAAGAAGGTTAAGAAGGGCTCCGACGATCAGGGGACTTCCAAAAAGGGCATCTTCACCAACCGAGCAAACGTTTAGTTGATTAAGGCTGACCTATGCGTGACATTCATTGCCATATCTTGCCGGGTGTAGACGACGGCGCCGCCGATCTCGATGAGAGCTTGGCGATGCTCGAGGCTGCCAAGCGGGCCGGTGTAACCAGAATCGTTTGCACTCCTCACTGCCGTGATCCCTATTTTGATTACGACAAGATGTGGGATGCCTTTGAGCTGCTGCGTGATAACGCTGACGGTTTTCCGCTCCAGATGGGCTTCGAGGTCAACCATCGAAAGCTCGTTGAACTTGGTATCGATGCCGCGGAGCACTTGCATTTCGATGGAACCAACGAGTTTCTGCTCGAGCTTTCGACACATGCCGATGCGTATGCGTTTAGAGAGTACGAGAACACGATTTACGATTTGCAGTGCCGTGGCTACCAGGTGATCATCGCTCATCCTGAGCGCTATCGTGCGGTTCAAAAGGATGTAAGCGTGGCGGAGCGCCTGGTCGATATGGGCTGCAAGCTGCAGGCTTCGGCGGACTTTATTGCCGGCGGTCGCTTTGGTCGCGAGAAAAAGCCGGCACAGCGCCTGTTCGATCAGAACCTGTACAGCTTCATCGCGAGCGATGCCCATAACGTGGGTCATTACGACTGCCTGGCGAAGGCTCGCGCGAAGTTTAGCGTACGCGGAGCTCATTTTCGCTAAAATCTGTCCCTAACGTTCGCATTGAATGAAAGGGCAGCCATGGATATCCAACTTAAGACGGGATGCTTTGATGACGCGGCGTTGGTGCGCCGCGTCATTTTTATGGACGAGCAGGGCTACGAGAATGAGTTCGACGCTATCGACGAGGATCCGAACTGCATTCATGTGACGCTCTATGTAGACGGCGAGCTTGCCGGTTGCTCGCGCGTGTTTCCCGAAGAGCTTGAGCGCGCGGCTGACGCAGAGGCTCCGGTGTCGCCGGCGTGCGACTTGGACGAAGGTGTCGCGGCGGGGGAGACCTACATTATGGGGCGCGTGGCCGTGCTGCCGAGCATGCGCCGTCGCGGTTTGGCGAGCAAGATTGTCGAGGCCAGTGATACGTGCGCGCGTGATGCCGGCGCCAAGCTCATTAAGCTGCATGCTCAGGAATACGTGCTGCCGCTCTATGCCAAGGCGGGCTACACGCAGATTGCCCCGGTGGACTACGAAGACGAGGGCCAGCCTCATGCCTGGATGGCCAAGCGCGTAGATGGCAGATAGGAACGTTCCTTTCCTGCCGGCAGTTTGGGACACTCCTTGGCAATTGGCGCATCAGAGCGCTCGGACATACAGTTTTTCGATTCCGTATGTATATATGCGCGTTAATGGGTTATAAAATCTAAGTCTGAACATAGCAGGTCTGCGATGCGGCTCGGGCGACCGAGCCGTTTTTGCGGACAGGGGTAGCGCGAAAGGACTGCACATGCGTCAATTTAAGACCGAGAGCAAAAAACTGCTCGACCTCATGATCAACTCCATCTACACCAATAAAGAAATCTTCCTGCGCGAGCTTATCTCTAACGCGAGCGACGCCGTCGACAAGCTCAACTTTAAGAGCCTGCAGGACCCGAGCGTCAAGATCGACCAGGGCGACCTGGCCATTCGCGTCTCCTTTGATAAAGACGCCCGCACCATTACCATCTCGGATAACGGCATTGGCATGACCGCCGAGGAGCTGGAGCGCAATCTGGGCACCATCGCCCATTCCGGCTCCGAGGAGTTTAAGACCGAGAACGCCGAGCAGCAGGGCTCCGATGTCGACATCATCGGTCAGTTTGGCGTGGGCTTCTACTCGGCTTTTATGGTCGCCAGCCATGTGAAGGTCGTCAGCCGCGCCTACGGCGAGGATGTCGCCCATGTGTGGGAATCCGACGGTCTTGAGGGCTACACCATCGAGGACGGCGAGCGCGCCGAGCACGGTACCGATGTCATCCTGACGCTGCGCGAGAACGAGAAGCTCGATGCCGACGGCGAGGCCGAGACCTACGATCGCTTCCTGACCGAGTGGGGTCTCAAGAGCCTGATTCAGCAGTACAGTAACTATGTGCGTTACCCGATCCAGATGATGGTGTCCAAGAGCCGCCAGAAACCCAAGCCCGAGGACGCCGGCGACGATTACAAGCCCGAGTACGAGGACTACCAGGAGCTCGAGACCGTCAATTCCATGACACCGATCTGGAAGAAGCACAGCTCCGATGTCGAGCAGAAGGACTACGACGAGTTCTACAAGTCCACGTTCCACGACTTTGACGATCCTGCGCGCACCATCAGCTTCCACGCCGAGGGCACGCTCGAGTATGACGCCCTGCTGTTTGTGCCGGGACGCGCGCCGTTCGATCTGTACAGCAAGGACTACGAGAAGGGTCTGGCGCTCTACAGCTCCAACGTCCTGATCATGGAGAAGTGCGACGACCTGCTGCCCGACTACTACAACTTTGTCCGCGGCGTCGTGGATTCCGCCGACGTGTCGCTCAACATCTCGCGCGAGACGCTGCAGCAGAACCGTCAGCTCAAGGCCATCGCCAAGCGTGTGGAAAAGAAGATTACCGCCGACCTTGAGGATATGCGTGACAACGACCGCGAGGCCTACGAGAAGTTCTTTGAGAACTTTGGCCGCGGTCTTAAGTACGGCATCTACTCGAGCTATGGCATGAAGGCCGATGAGCTCGCCGACCTGTTGCTGTTCTGGTCTGCCAAGGAACAGAAGATGATTACCCTGGCCGAGTATGCCAAGGGCATGCCTGAGGATCAGAAGGCCATCTACTACGCCGCCGGCGACTCGCGTGAGCGCTTGGCCAAGATGCCCGTGGTAAAGGGCGTGCTCGACCGCGGCTATGACGTGCTGCTGCTGACGCAGGATGTGGATGAGTTCACGTTCCAGGCTATGCGTGAGTACGTTGCCGCCGATATGCCCAAGATCTACGAGGACGATGCTGCCCGCGAGGCTGCCGAGAAGGCTGTGGCCGACGGTGCCGAGCCCGAGGTCGAGGATCGTCATCTAGAGCTCAAGAACGTTGCGACCGGTGATCTTGACCTGGCGACCGAGGACGAGAAGAAGGAGGCCGAGGACGCCACCAAGGAGAACGAGGACCTCTTTAGCGCTATGAAGGAGGCGCTCGGTGACAAGGTCGAGAAAGTCGCCGTCTCCGCGCGCCTGACCGATGCCCCCGCTTGTATCACCACCGAGGGCCCACTTTCGCTCGAGATGGAGAAGGTGCTCCAGAAGGGACCCGAGGGCGCGCCCGACGGCATGCCCAAGAGCCAACGCGTGCTCGAGCTCAACGCCAAGCACCCGGTCTTTGACAAGCTTGTCGCTGCCCAGAAGGCAGGCGACGCCGACAAGATCAAGCAGTACTCTGGTCTGCTCTACGATCAGGCCCTGCTGGTCGAGGGCATCCTCCCCGAGGACCCCGTTGCCTTCGCGGCGGCTGTTTGCAACTTGATGTAGTTAGGTAGTTACGCGGTTTTACCAAACCGCGTAACGGCTCGACGCTGCCCTCAGTTCCGCCGTTCTAACGAACGGCGGACCAGTCGACGCTGCGCGGGCGCCAGAGCGACAACTTGTCATTCAAAGAGGACGGCATGACCAGAAGGTCTATGCCGTCCTCTTTTCATGCCAATTTGTTCGCTCTGGCGCCCGCTCGCTGGCATTGCTAAAACATCGATGTTACCGTGGTCCAAACTAGTCGTTGGGGGCGTTCTTGTTTGACCAGTCGTTTAAGAACGTCCCCGATGACTATTTGAATTGCTAATTTGTGCGGGTTGTGGTTTTGTGACCTGCTGAAATTAAAGATACTGTACAACTGTACGTTAATTCGTCTTCGTAGTATATTGCTACCCGCAAAACTCAATACCATTGTGCTCTGAGACGCTAAAGCGCTTACGTACAATGGTTATCGATAGTACGATTCGATTCAACGACAGGATGGATGGTCCAAGCGTGAGTCTCGGCAGCAAACTATCCAATGCAAAGGTCTCCTTTGCGATATTTAAGCGCGACATTAAGCGACTGCTTGTGAACCCCGTCGCCTTGGTGGTTACCCTTGGCGTGTGCGTTATTCCCTCGCTGTATGCCTGGTACAACATCGTGGCCAACTGGGATCCGTACGGAAACACCCAGGGCATCAAGATTGCCATCGCCAACAACGATCGGGGCACCCAAAACGACCTGGTGGGCGAGCTCAACGCGGGCGATCAGGTCGTCGATCAGCTCAAGGAGAACGATCAGCTGGGCTGGACCTTCGTCGATTCTGCGGCCGATGCCAAAGAGGGCGTCGAGAGCGGTGAGTACTATGCGGCCATC
Organism: uncultured Collinsella sp.; assembly: GCA_902494605.1. Taxonomy (GTDB): domain Bacteria; phylum Actinomycetota; class Coriobacteriia; order Coriobacteriales; family Coriobacteriaceae; genus Collinsella. Next base: position 6,212 of record CABUUG010000016.1, on the reverse strand, counting down.
GTAGTCCCCAAGAACTTCTCGGATAACCTGGTTTCGATGCTCGACGGCAACTACCATCAGCCCAAGCTTACGTACTACGTCAATGAGAAGAAGAGCGCTATTGCGCCCAAGGTTACCGACACCGGTGCAAACACCATCGAGGAGCAGATCAACTCGGAATTTGTCTCCACGGTGGGCGAGACCGTTGCCAGTATTGCCAAGGATGCCGGAGTCGATTTAAAGGACAAGGCAACCCAGACTCAGGATTCGTTGGCCGGTTCGGTATCAGAGGCTTCCGATACGTTGGGCGAAGTGCGTGATTCGATTGGCGACATGAATGCCGCCATCGATAAGACGAGTGGTTCCATTGCCTCGGCAGATGCGGCACTTGCCGGTCTGCAGGGTCAGGCGCCGTCGCTGACGCAGGCGATCTCCCAGGGCAATGACCTGCTGGGCGAGGCTCGCGCCACGGCGGGCAACTCTGTCGCCTCGCTCTCCAAGGCGCTCTCGGAAGGCAGCCTTGCGCTCACCAAGACGTCAGCCTCTGCGAACGCTGCCATCGGCAAGCTGACGGGCACGGTCACATCTACGACCACCCGTATCGACAACTCGCTCGAGTCTCTCCAAGCGACGATCGACCACAATAAGGCCGTTATCGGGCACTTAGAGATTCTCGCCAATGACACGTCGACAGGTTCCGAGGAAATTGACGCGCGCATTGTATCGACCATCGATTTGCTTCGAGAGCAGAATGAAAAGCTTCAGAGCATCAAGGACGGTCTGTCCGCGCAGTCGAGCGCCATGGCGAATGACGCAGCGGCTGTTTCGGGTGCCAGTGACGCTATCAATAACGCAATTCATACCGGTGCGACCAACCTTGGCCAAGCCCAGACGGACTTGGGCCAAAACGCGCTGCCGAAGGCCTCGAGCGCGCTCGACTCTTTTGCTGCCGTTTCGGGCGACCTGACCGGTATCGTCTCGGGTATGACACCTACACTTGCAAATGCGCGCGGCACGTTGGCGCAGCTTAGCGCTACGCTCGGCCAGGCCAAGACCACGCTGTCCCAGACCGATTCCTCGCTTGCCAAGGTCCAGGACAAGCTTGCAACCGCCGCCAATGACATCGCGGCGCTGCAGACCTCCGAGTCCATGGGCGAGCTGGCCGATCTGATGGGCGTCGATGTCAATGACGTGGCAGATTTCATGGCCTCTCCGGTCGAGCTGACGTCCAAGTCGATCTATCCGGTCAAGAGCTTTGGCTCGGGCATCGCTCCCTTCTACACCAATCTGGCGCTTTGGGTGGGCGGTTACGTACTCATCGCCATCTACAAGCTCGAGGTCGATCGCGAGGGCATCGGCAGCTTTACCGCGCGTCAGGGCTACTTTGGCCGCTGGTTGCTCCTGGTGATCCTGGGCGCGTTGCAGGCCATCATCGTTACGGTAGGCGATCTGGTGATCGGCGTACAGTGCGTCAGCCCGCTGCTGTTCGTGCTGGGCGGCATCGCCATCTCGTTCACCTACGTCAATATCATCTATGCGCTGTCCACCACGTTTAAGCACATCGGCAAGGCTATCGGCGTCATTCTGGTTATCGTGCAGATCCCGGGTTCGTCGGGCATGTACCCCATCGAGATGATGCCAGGCTTCTTCCAGTGGCTGCACCCGCTGCTGCCCTTTACCTACGGCATCAATCTGCTGCGCGAGACGGTCGGCGGCATGTATTCGTTCAACTACCTGTTTAACCTGTGCATTCTGGGCGTGTTCTTGATCGTGGCGCTCTTTATCGGTCTGCAGCTGCGTCCGCTGCTGCTCAACCTTAACCTGCTCTTTGATAAACAGCTTTCCACGACCGGTATGATGATTTGCGAGTCCAACGACCTGCCGCGCCAGCGCTACTCGCTGCGCACGGCCATGCGTGTCATGCTCGATTCCGATTCGTACCGTCGCGAACTGCTCGATCATGCGGTCGCCTTTGAACATCGCTACCCGTACTACATCAAGGGCGGTTTTGCCGCCGTGGTGGGCGTTCAGGTCCTGCTCTTTGTCCTGTCGACGGTTCTCGATATCGACAATAACGGCAAGATCATCCTGCTTGTCATTTGGATCATCTCGGTTATTGCCATCTGCGGCTGGCTTATCAATATCGAATATATCCGCGCGAGCCTCAATACCCAGATGCGCATCTCGGCGCTTTCGGATGAGGACCTGCGTCGCGAGATGCGCGAGCACACGGCCGCCATTCCTGCCGCCCGCCACATGTTTGGCCTCAACGCCAGCGAGCGTGGTGCCAAGGGCGGCGATCAGTCCACGGGCCGCTTGCCGCATATCGGCTCGCACCATAAATCTCAGGGCAGCGACAGCACAGCCACAAATGATGGAGATACCACCGCGCTTGGCAAGCACTCCAAAGGAGGTGAGGCATAAATGAAGAACATCCTGCATCTGTTTAAGCGCGATGTCCAAAACGTGTCTCGCTCCGTGATCGGCTTGGTTGTCGTGATGGGCCTCATTATCGTACCGTGTCTGTACGCGTGGTATAACATCGCCGGCAGCTGGGATCCGTACGGCAACACCGGCAATCTTAAGATCGCCGTGGTCAACACCGATGAGGGTTACGAGAGCGATTTGATCCCCGTCGAGGTTAACGTGGGCGAAAACGTGACCGCCACCCTACGCGGCAACGAGAGCTTCGATTGGGTTGTGCTCAACAATCGCGAAAAGGCTATCGAGGGCGTTAAGTCGGGCGCGTACTATGCTGCCGTCGTTATCCCCAAAACGTTTAGCGCTGACATGATGACGCTTTTCTCGACCGACGTGAAGCATGCCGATATCGAGTTCTACGAGAATCAGAAGGCCAACGCCATTGCGCAGATCGTGACCGAGAAGGGTTCGAGCGCCGTCCAGAGCCAGGTTAACAAAACTTTTACCGAGACCATTACGACGATCGGTCTTAAGACGGTGTCCAGCCTGCTCGATTACATGAGCACCGACCAGGTCAGCAACTTTATCGCCAACCTGTCCTCGACGCTTGGCGATTCGATTGAGGACCTGCGAGACGTTCAGGCAAATGCTTCGTCGCTGGCGGGCATTTTGAGCTCCACGTCCGATTCGCTGACGTCGGCGAGCGGCATGCTCAAGCAGACGGGCACGGTCGATGAGTCAACGAAGCAGCTGATGGAGCATGTCAAGAGCGGTATTAGCGATTCCAAGGAAGCGCTGAAGGACGCCAACGACGCCATCAATGCCGCGATTGACGGAAGCGCGGGCTCGTTTGACAACGTGTCCGCCGAGCTTGCGAAGGCATTTGATGCCGCGAATCAACATGTCTACCTTACAGTGTCCCAGCTCAACGATGCCGCGGCGGCGCTCAACACGCGTGCCGACGATATCGACGCCACGGCCGACCAGCTCCGCAGCTTTGCCGATCAGGTGACTGACGAAAAACTCCAGGACAGCCTCAAGTCTGTGGCAACATCGCTGAGCAGGATTGCTGTGGAGTATCGCAACAATGCCAAGGATCTGGCGGCCACCGCGAAGTCTCTCTCCGATAGCATGGCCGAGGTCAACAACTCGCGTGCCGAGGTCGATCAGGCCATCGCCGATGCCAAGGCTGGTATCTCGGGCGCCAAGACTGACTACGACTCTACGTTTTCGGCCAAGGCAAAGGAGCTCAAGAAGACCATCTCGGGCGTTTTGGATTCGCTGAACGGTATTTCGAACGATCTGGATAGTGCTGTTGCTGGCCTGACCGACGCATCCGGTTCGCTGGCAAAGGGCCTCTCCAAGGCTGCAAAGCTGGTCAACAAGGCTTCTGATCAGCTGGGCGAGGCGTCGGACAAGATCAGTGCGTTTAAGGACGAGCTCGACGGCGCCTTGATGTCGGATGACCTCGCTACGATCAAGACGATGATCGGCAATGATCCCGAGGGTCTGGCCGTGTCGCTTTCCGGCCCCGTCGCGCTCGATCGCAAGCCGGTCTATCCGATCCGCAACTACGGTTCGGCCATGGCACCGTTCTACACGATTCTGTCGCTCTGGGTGGGCTCGATTGTGCTGGCGGCCATGATGAAGGTCTCGGTTGACGATGAGCTTATCAACGAGCTCATCCCCGTGCGCCTGCACGAGATCTACCTGGGCCGCTACCTGTTCTTTGGCGGTCTGGCCCTGCTGCAGGCAACGCTCGTGTGTGCGGGCGACATCCTGTTCTTTGGCATCCAGTGCGACGACCCGCTGCAGTTTGTGCTGGCGGGCTGGGTCGCGAGTCTCGTGTTCTCCAATATCGTCTACACGCTTACGGTTTCGTTTGGCGATATCGGCAAGGCGCTCGCCGTCGTGCTGCTGGTCATGCAGGTCGGCGGTTCGGGCGGCACGTTCCCCATCGAGATGACCGGCCCCGTGTTCCAGGCGATCTATCCGTTCCTGCCGTTCACCCACGGCATCAACGCCATGCATGCCGCCATGGCCGGTGCGTACCACATGGAGTACTGGATTGAGCTAGGCATTCTGGCGAGCTATCTGATTCCGTCGCTGGCACTGGGCGTCGTCTTCCGCCGCCCGGTCATCAAAGCCAACGACTGGATCATCGAAAAACTGGAGTCAACCAAATTGATTTAGTTCAGCAACGTAAACGCCGTCGGAACATCGAGATCTTCCAACCCGATGCTTTAGCGTAGTGAATTGCACGGGCTGCTTGGTTGTTGCTACAGTAGCGGGGCGTGCCGGGGGTCCGGTGCGCCCTGCTTTTATTTGACCATGAGGCGGCACGCAGCCATGCGCGTGCGGACACCACGCCCAGATTGAGCGCGAGGATGCCCTATGGCCCAGCATGCCACTGACAATATCGAAATGATGCCCGATAGCCCTGTTGCTCGCGAGGCCCTGGGCGCGGGCGGCACCTCCCGCGGCGCCGGCGCTCGCTCGCCGCTGTTCTGGAAAGTCCTGCTGCTTTCGGTGGCAGTCGTCTGGGGCTACTCCTTTACGACCATGAAGGACGCGCTCGACACCATTCCGGTGTTCGAACTGCTCTACGTGCGCTTTCTGCCTGCGGCGTTGGTCATGTTTTTCATCTTCCACAAGCGCATCATCGCGCACCTCAACGCCCGCAACCTTATCGTCGGACTTGGCATGGGCGCACTTATGTGGGCCGCCTACGCCCTGCAGACAGTCGGTCTGGCGCACACCACGGCGGGCAAGAATGCTTTTTTGACGGGCACGTATTGCATCGTTGTGCCGTTCGCGAGCTATTTTCTGAGCGGCGAAAAACTCACCCGCTATAACCTGGGCGCGGCGCTGCTGTGCTTGGCGGGCATTGGCTTGGTGGCGCTCGATAGCGTTGAATTCAACATCGGTGATGTCATTACGCTGGCGGGTGCGGTCTTTTTCGCCATCCAGATGGCGGTGACTGCCAAGTACGGTCGCAAAATGGACATCAACGTCATCACGTTTTGGATGTTTGTGGGCAACGGCGTGCTGAGCCTGGCAACGTCGCTGCTATTCGAGACCCAAGCGCCTCTGTCCGTGTGGACGCCGAGCTTTATCAGCGCGATGGCGTTTCTCTCGGTTGGTTGCACATGCGCGGCTCTGCTCATCCAAAACGTCGGCTTGGCGCATGTCTCGGCCTCGACGGGCTCACTGCTCCTTTCGATGGAGTCGCCTTCGGGCGTGCTGTTCTCGGTGCTGCTGATGGGGGAGGCGCTCACCTCGCGCCTGCTCGCCGGCTTCGCGCTCATCTTTCTTTCGATTATCTTGAGCGAGACGCATTTCGATTTCTTGCGCCGAAAATCACACCCGCAATTGTAAACAACTTGTTGCGCCGCCCTCCCAGGGCGGCATTTTTATGTCATGCCCTTACAGTTGTACCTTGCACTTTACGCTATCAAAGTGCGTGCTGCAAAAACGTTACTGGAGGGCTTCTATGGCATCAGCTCTGTCCGATTTTCAACCGCAACCAGCGCCCCAGGCCACCGCGGCGGCGCAGGCCGCTATCGGTGACGGTCTTGTCGCAGAAGCTCAGGCTTTTGCAGACGAGCTCGCTGCATGGCGACACGATCTACACCAGATGCCCGAGCTGGGTAACAATCTTCCGCAGACGTCTGCCTATATCCAGGCACGTCTGGACGAGATGGACATCCCCCATACCACGCTAGTCGACGGTTCCTGCGTCGTTGGCCTGATCGGTGCCGGTGCGGCCGCTCAGGGCAATGGCACGTGCAAGGACGAGCAGGCCGGAACGG
>CABUUG010000015.1 GCA_902494605.1 uncultured Collinsella sp. | reverse complement strand
TCCGTCTTGCGCAGGACTGCCCGAGCAGGCGATGTTGCCCCATACGCCCGCCCAGGTCCTTAGATAACGTTGCTTGCGAACGTCGCTCTGCTCGTTCGCTTTTTGATCTGGAGAGCCGGGTGGGCTGATTTATAGATACGAGTAGGGGCTCCTCCGTTGATGAACGGGGGAGCCCCTTGTTGCTTTTTGATTGTCGTTACTAGCCAGAGGCTCGCCGGGACGGGGCGCGGGGTTTGGTCGATCGCGAGTTCCGCACGCAAAGGAGGCCACTTAATGTGGCCTCCGTCTTGCGCAGGACTGCCCGAGCAGGCGATGTTGCCCCATACGCCCGCCCAGGTCCGCCGGGATTACGACAGCTTGACGATCGGTGCAAAACCCTTCATCAGCTTTTTGGTCTGGCCGGTCTTTTCGAATTGGACCTCGATCATGTCTCCAGCGACCGAGATCACGGTACCCGTGCCAAAGGTCTTGTGGCTCACGGTATCGCCCGCGGCAAAGTCCTGCGATGCGCTGGCGCGATCGACCTTGCGCTCCACCGTCGGGGACACCTTGGACGAGGGCTTTTTGGCTCGCGGCGCGCCCGAGCCAAAGGTCGAGGCAACACGGCCGGCATCGGGCGAAACCCCACGATGGCGCTCGGTCCCGTAGCTGCTGCCGCCAAAGAAATCGTCAAAGCTCGATCCGCCGCGCGAACCGGAACCGCCGGTCGAGCGCGTATGCGAGCCAAACACCTTGCCGCCATACATGTCCGAGCCCATGCCCGAGCCAAAGGTGCCGTGACGGTCGCCGCGCTTCTCCCAGCCCGTGCCCTCAAAACCGGCAGAGCCGATACCGCTAAACTCGATATCCTCAAACGGAATCTCGTTGAGGAAGCGCGAGCGCGGGTTGGCAGAAGTCGAACCGTAGGTGCGACGTGTGGCCGCATAGGTCAAGAACAGTCGCTTACGGGCACGCGTGATGGCAACGTAGGCCAGGCGACGCTCCTCCTCGAGCTTGCCCGGGTCATCGCTGCCGCCAAAGTCGTGCACGTGCGGGAAGATGCCCTCCTCCATGCCGGCCACGAACACCGCGGGGAACTCCAGGCCCTTGGCGGAGTGGATGGTCATCATGGTGATGGCATGCGTCTCGCCGGCCAGGGAATCCAAGTCGGAGCGCAGGGCCAGCCACTCCATGAGTGCCGGCAGCGCCTTGCAGGTGAGCGGACCGTAGGTGCGCTCGATCTCGTCGGCATGCACGGCGCCCGCCGGCAACTCCGTCGGCGCGGCATACGCGTTGCCCGCGATGGCGGCGGCCAGGGCATCCTGCGGAGAAAGCGCCGGGGCCGCCAGGCTATCGAGCGGATTGGAACCCGCGGCATCACGCGCGCCAACGAGCGCCTCAAACGAGGATGCCGGGGCAGACGGCCCCGGTTCAGGCGCAGGCGCGCTCACCACGACGGGCTCGGACTTGGCGCCGGCCGGTACGTCGGCAACACCGGCCGCGCGCAGCTCTTCTAGGCTCTCGAGCGTACCCTCGATATCCTCGTGCGTCTCCTCAAATTCGGCTGCAACGCCCAGGAATTCCTGAATGTTCTCGGCGCGGCTCTCGGACTCCATGGTGCCCTCGGCGCGGAACGCCTGCAGCAGGCCCGTCTTGTCGACAATCATCTCGACGACGTCCTTGAGCTCGCCGTCCATGCGACGACCCTCGCGCACCAGCGCCACAAAACTCGACAGGCCGTTGCGCACCTTGGCGCTAAACATGCCCGTCTCGGCCGTCGCAATCTCGCAGGCTTGGAAGAACGAGCAACGGTTGTCGCGCGCCAGCTGTTCGATCTTCTGGATCGAGGTGGAGCCGATGCCGCGGCGCGGCGTGTTGATGACGCGCTTGACGCTCATCTCGTCGGCCGGGTTCACGATCATCTTGAGGTAGGCCATGACGTCGCGGATCTCGGCGCGGTCGAAGAATCGCGTGCCGCCCACGATCTTGTAGGGCACGCCCGCACGCAGGAACATATCTTCGAGAATACGCGACTGGGCGTTGGTGCGGTAGAACACGGCGATGTCGTCGTAGCTCGTGCCCTTGGAATGCAGCTTTTCGATCTCGCCGGCAATCCAGCGGCCCTCGTCGCGTTCATCGCTTGCCTGGAAGGCCTGAATCTTTTCACCGTCGCCCTCGGCCGTAAACAGGCGCTTGTCCTTGCGCTGCGAGTTGTGACGCACCACGGCGTTGGCGGCGCTCAGGATATGACCCGTGGAGCGGTAGTTCTGCTCCAGCTTGACGGTCTTGCAGTTTTTAAAATCCTTCTCGAAGTCCAGGATATTGGTGATGTCAGCGCCACGCCAGCTATAAATGGACTGGTCGTCGTCGCCCACAACCATGAGGTTTTGGTACTTGGCGGCCAGCAGGTTGGCGATCTCGTACTGGACGTGGTTGGTGTCCTGATACTCGTCGACGCTAATGTAGCGGAAGCGCTCCTGGTACTTGTCGAGCACCTCGGGGCGGGTGCGCAGCAGCTCGAGTGTGCGCACAAGCAGGTCGTCGAAGTCCATGGCGTTGGCGGCACGCAGGCGGCGCTCCAGCTCCAGGTAGACTTGCGCGGCCTTTTTGTCGTTGGGGCTGTCGGCGGATTTGAGCATGTCCTCGGGGCCGATCATGGCGTTTTTGGCCGAACTGATCTTGCTGCGGATCATATTGATGGGGAATTGCTTTTGCTCGATACCGAGCGCCTGCATAATATCGCGTACCATGCGCTTGGAATCGTCGTCATCGTAGATGGTGAACTGACCGGTGTAGCCCAGCAGGTCAGCGTCCTCGCGCAGCATACGCACGCACATAGCATGGAAGGTGCACACCCACATGCCGCGGGTACCGCTGGGGATGAGTGCCGCCAGACGCTCGCGCATCTCGGCCGCGGCCTTGTTGGTAAACGTGATGGCAAGGATCTGCCAGGGCTTAACGCCCAGGTCGCCGAGCATATGTGCGATGCGGAAGGTCAAGACGCGGGTCTTGCCCGAGCCGGCGCCGGCAAGGACTAGCAACGGACCCTCGGTGGTCAGGACCGCCTCGCGCTGGGCGGGATTAAGGCTGTCGATGTCGACAAGCGACTTGGCGGGTTTGGGTGCCGGCGCGGGAGCGTCGTAGATGTCGAGCGGGACGAGCTCGGGCTCCGGCGCAGCGGGGGCGGTGTATGCATCAAGCGGCACGGGTTCCGGCGTGGGCGGCACGGGTTCCGCGGCGTTCTTTTCCCAGGGCAAGGGCTGGGTCATGGGCGACTCCTCATCTGACGGACGGCGCGCCTGCGGGCAGCGCCATAGTTTGAGCCGTACCAGTATACCGAGCCGCGCGGACACCGACGCAAATCACACCACGACTCCGTGCGCCGCCGTCAGGCCCGCCCCATTGAGCCAATCACGGAGCCACCGATGTCATGGCAACGGTAGCGAGCGGCGGCCAGGGCGAACAAATTGGCATGAAAAGGGGGCGGCATAGACCTTTTGGTCATGCCACCCCCTTTGAATGACAAGTTGTCGCCCTGACCGCCGCGCAGCGTCGACTAAGTTAGAGGCCGAGCATCGGCTCCAAGACGAAGAAGTACGCAAGCACCACGATGCCCAGAATGATGCGGTAGACGCCGAAGCACTTGAAGTCGTGACGGCGCACGAAGCCCATAAGCCACTTGATGGCGATGAGCGAAACCACAAACGCCACAACGCAGCCCACGCCCAAGATGGCGACCTCGTTGGCACCGAACGTGCCGCCCTTGATGAAGTACTTGACCAGCTTGAGCGCACTCGCGCCAAACATGACGGGAATGGCCAGGAAGAACGTAAACTTGGACGCCACCGAACGCGTGCAGCCCAAAAGCAGGCCGCCGATGATGGTGGAACCGGAGCGCGACGTGCCCGGAATCAGCGAGAGCACCTGGAAGCATCCGATGCCCAGTGAGGTCTTCCAACTTAGGTCCTCGAGCGTGGTGATGGAACCAAAGTCCAGATCCTCGTCATCGTCCCCGTCCTCGGCAACATCTGCCGCGGGCGCCGCAAAGTGTGCACCGGCGGGACGTCCACCCGACACCACAGCACGCGAACCAAACGAACCGGCAACGGCCATTTCCTCGCGCTTGCTCGCGCGCCAGTTCTCGATCACGATAAACAGCACGCCGTACACAATGAGCGCCAGCGCCACGACGGGAGCATTGTAGAAATGCTCCTCCATCCAGTCGTTGAGCGGCAGGCCGATCGCCGCGGCGGGAATGCAGCCGAGCACAATCTTGCCCCACAGCACCCAGGTGTCGCGACGGCCCTCCTTGCCCTTGCTGGGCGAGAACGGATTGAGCTCATGGAAGAACAGCACACAGACGGCCAGAATGGCGCCGAGCTGAATCACGACCAGGAACATATTCCAGAACGTCTCGCTCACGTTCATCTTGACGAACTCGTCCACCAAGATCATGTGACCGGTCGACGAAACAGGCAGCCATTCGGTGATGCCCTCGACCAGGCCCATGAAGGCAGATTTTAGAAGCTCGATAATATCCAAAGGGACCCCCTCGTTAGACACCCGCCGGTAGATGTTCTGCGGACGGTGCGGGCGATGTCCCATTATCAACCGTTGGCGGCGCGCCTGCGCCTACCCTTACCAAAAAACTCGCCCGTTCACAGAATTGCGAGCGGTCAAACCCAAATCCTTGGGTATAACTGCAACAAGATAAAGTGTCCGGCGGCCAACGCGCCCGCGCCCGCCCGATGCACGAGCCCCGCGCCCGTGCGATAGACCAAGGAGGAAACCATGAACGAGGGCTACACCAAGGTATTTGTTTCACTCGACGGTACTGAGCAGCAGGATTTTGTGCTCGCACGCGCCATCAAGGTCGCCGCGAACAACGGCGCCAAGCTAATCATCGGCCACGTTATCGATTCCACGGCGCTCGAGAGCGCCGTTTCCTATCCGGTCGATCTGGTCAACGGCCTAGAGGAGGCATTTAAGAACTCCATCGCCAAGCAGCTCGAAGAGGCCAAGGCCAATCCCGATATTCCCGAGGTCGAGGTCATGATTCGCGCCGGCCGCATTCGCGAGACGCTCAAGGACGAGATGCTCGACGTGGTCAAGCCAGACCTGGTGCTCTGCGGCGCCCGCGGCCTGTCCTCGATCAAGTATGCGCTCCTGGGTTCGATTTCGACGTTCCTGCTGCGCAACACGGACTGCGACATCTTGGTCGTGAAGTAGCGTTGCTCCCACCGGCCGCGGGGCCTGCGGGGTTTCCACGGGCACGTCCTCGCCGCGTTGCGGCTGCGGGATGTGCCCTTAGGAAACCCCTCCCGGCCCCGCGGCCTTCGCAGCCTTACTTCAACGAGTTGTCTGGTAGAAAAATGGCGTGCCGCCCCGTTTGGGGCGGCACGTTTTGTTTGGGGCGGCACGTTTTTGTTTGGGTGGGCGTCTGCCGCGTGCGTTACTCGAAGTATTGGAACTTGTTGGTTGAAAAGGCAAACGTTACGACGAAGCCTTCACCGGGCTCGGATGCTGCGGTGACGTCGATGCCCATCTTGGAGCACAGACGCGCCACCAGGTAGAGGCCGATGCCCGTTGCGCGCTTGGTGGTGCGGCCGTTGTCGCCGGTAAAGCCCTTCTCGAACACGCGCGGCAGGTCTGCCGCACACACGCCGCAACCGTTGTCCGCGACGGTAAGCTCGATGCGCTCGCTCGCCAGGCCCTCGTCCAGCAACGCACCCGAAAACACGATCTTTGCGCCGTCCTCACGCGCATATTTAATGCTGTTCTGAATGAGCTGGCCCAGAATAAACTCGAGCCACTTCTCGTCGGTAAAGACCTCAAAGTCGAGGTTCTCGCACACCGGCGCCACGTGTGCCGCGATGAGCTCACGCGCATTGGCCTTGATTGCGCCCGTCACCAGAGCCTTGAGGTTCCAATGTCGAATCAGGTAATCGCGCTCCACAACCTCCGAGCGCGCATAGTAGAGCGCCTGGTCGATATAGCGTTCCACGCGGGCAAGCTCGCGACCGAGGTCATCTACGCGCGACAGATCATCTTCGCTGCCGTCCAGGTTTTCCAAAATCAGATGGGCTGCCGCCAGAGGCAGCTTGGCCTCGTGGACCCAGCTCTCGATATAGTCGCGATAGTCATCGGTCTGGCGCCTGCCTTCGGCAACCTCGTCACAAGCGGCTTTGCCCACCCGGCGCAAGACCTCGTACTCGAGCTCGCCCTCGGCATAGGTCGGGCATTGCACCATCTCCTGCACCCATGCGGGACTCTCGAGCTCCTCTGCCGCACGCTCCAGCTGGCGCAGAAAACGACGACGGCGCGCGTACTCGATCACGATGCCGAGCATACCAAAGATATAGGACACGCCGACCGCCACGACCACGATAGAAACGGGTGCGCCGGCGACCGTCAGCACAAAGCAGCCCAGCAACACGCCGCACGTCCACACGGCGACGGGAAGCAGCGCATCTTTGAAGAATTTGGCAAACGACATAGCCGGCCCCTAGACCGAATAGCCCTGGCCGCGGTGCGTCGTCAAATACCCCTTGATGCCGATTTTTTCGAGCGTGGTGCGCAGGCGGTTGATGTTGACGGTGAGCGTATTGTCGTCCACGAAGGCGTCGGAATCCCACAGGTCCTGCATGATGGCCGAGCGCGAGACGATCTTGCCCGCACGGCTCAGAAGCAGCGAGAGGATACGCAGTTCGTTTTTGGTGAGCTCGGTACTGGTGCCGGTTTGCATGTTGATGGCCATGGAGCGAGCGAGATCGAGCTCCAGGCCCTTGTGGACAAGTGTGCTGCGCTCGCCCGCCGCCGCGGTGCGACGCAGCAGTGCGTTGATGCGCGCCACGAGCACGCGCGCGCTGTAGGGCTTGGGAACAAAGTCATCCGCGCCGAGCGTCATGGCCATGACCTCGTCAATCTCGGTCGAGCGCGAAGTGAGGACGATGATGGGAACCTCGGATTCGCGGCGAACCTCATGGCAGATATGCTGGCCGTCTTTGACGGGAAGCGTCAGGTCGAGCAGCACCAGGTCGGGCGCGGCGGCGAGAATATCGCGCGAAACATGCTCGAACGATTCGCAGGCCTCGACCTCAAAACCGGCACGGGCAAGGATGTCGGCAAGCTCGCGACGAATGGGTTCGTCGTCCTCAACGATATAGATCAGCGCCATGTGTCCTCCCATTTCGCGCAACTTGCACCTTCCACACCATTATGCCCACGGCGTCGCAGCGATACGACCCCGTGGGCACCTAATATGACAAAAGTGTTCGGTAGCCTTGAGAGAAAATAGGGGCCCTCGGTCCTAAACCGATCGGCCCCATCACTTCGATCTCGAGCCTCTACTCGAGCGTACGCATATACGCAGAGATGGCATCCAGGCCCTTCTGCAGGTCGTCGGTGTTATCGGAGTATGCATAGCCGATGCGCATGCTCTTGGGCTCCTCGAAGCAATCGCCCGGGGTAACGAGCGCGCCGGACTTCTTAATCATGTCGATGCAGAACGTCCTGGAGTCGATGTCGTAGTCGTAATACACGAGCGCGGTGGTACCCGCCTCGGGCTTGACGAACGACAGGTGCGGCTCGCTCTCGACCCACTTCTCCAGAACAGCAAGGTTCTGACGGACGATGCGGCGGCTGCGCTCAAGGATCACGGAAGCGTTGCCCAGAATCAGCTCCGCCACCGACTCGCTGAATATGCCGGCGGAAATCAGGTTGTAGTCGCGATGCGAGAGCAGCGCGCGACGGAGCTCCGGGCTCTTGGTGACCGCCCAACCCAGACGCAGGCCGGCGAACGACCAGACCTTGGACATGGATGCGGTGACGATGGCCTTGTCGTACAGGTCGATCACGGACTCGGAGTACTCATCCGTCTGAGTAAGTAGACGGTAGACCTCGTCGCAGAGCACCCACGCGTCGTGTTTGCGTGCGACCTCGACAATCGCCTTGAGCGTATCGGTGTCGAGCAGGGCGCCCGTGGGGTTGTCCGGGTTATTGATGCAGATGAGCTTAGTATCGTCGGTCACCAGAGCATCGAGCGCGTCGACGTCGACGTGGTAGCCGTTCTTGCGATCGAGCTGAAGGATATCGACCTTCGCACCGCACATCTCGGGAATCGAGTAAAGCTGCTGGTAGGTGGGCTTGACGGAAACTACGTGATCGCCCGGTTCGACGAGCGTGGAAATAACCAGGGAGTTGGCACCGGTCGCGCCGTGCGTGGGCACGATATGCCCGGGCTCGACCGTCTTATAGAGACGCGCGACCCCCTCGAGGAAGCCAGGCTGTCCCTCGATGTCACCGTAGGTGAATCGGCGCGAGCATAGGTTATCGAGCCACGCCTTCTTGTCGGTATTCGTAAGCTCGAACAGCTGGTCGAGCGTGAGGGAGTAGACGCACGTCTCCGCAACGTTGTGGGTGCACTTGGTCTCCCACTCGTTCATCCACTGCTCGACGGCGAAATCCTTGATCTGCATTGCCGTTTCCTTTCCTTGACTTTCTTACAGTTCCACCACGGTGCCCAGCCCCGCCTCGACGGCGCGGTCATAGGCGATTTTCGATGCCGAAAGGTCCTGAACGGCGATGCCCGACGTATCGAACACCGTCACCTGCTCGTCATCCGAACGCCCCGCAGCCGTGCCGGCGATGACTTCGCCGAGCTCCGCTCTGATGTCCTCGGGCGTGATGACACCCTCGGCAACCGGAATCTCTAGCTCACCGGACGCGACCGATTGCTCGCGGTCGTCGACGTAAACAGCGGCACGGGCGACAAGCGCCGAGGCGAGCTCCTGCTTGCCGGGCATGTCGGCACCGACGCAGGAGATATGCGCACCGGGATGCACCCATGCATCGGGGATGATGGGCTTGGTCGCCGGCGTGATCGTCACGATGATGTCGGCCTCTGCCGCGGCGCCTTGGCCGTCGGCCGTCGCCTCGATGGAATAGGTGGATGCCTCGCGAACATGCTCGCAGGCGCCCAAGATATGGGCGACTTCGTCTCGCATGCGCTCGACGCGAGCCTCGGGCGCGGCATCGGAAACCGGCTCCCACACCTTGACCTCGCACACCTTGGGACAGGCGGCGAGCACGCCCGCCACCATATAGGTGCTCATATGGCCGGCACCAGCAACAAGCAATTTGGACGCATCCGCCCGAGCCAGCCACTTGGCACCGAGCGCAGCGGCGGCACCGGTGCGAAGTCCAGTGACGGCGGAGGCATTGAGTAGCGCTAACGGCTCTCCCGTCGCGTTGTCGCACAGCAGCGTGGTGCCAAAGATCTCGGGCAGCCCCTTTTTGGGGTTCTGAGAAAACCAGGCAGTGAGCTTGAGACCGAAAAGGCCGCTTCCCGCCAACTCGCCCGAGCGGATATCCATATCGGCCACGCCGGGTTCGAACTGCTCATATACCATCGGCCACGCAACACCCTTGCCCGTTGCCTTCTGGCGATATGCCTCCTCCACGGCAGCGATTGCATCCTCGATCGTCAGCACCTTGGAAACTTCCTCGGCCGATAGCACCACCATCTGCCCCATCATCGCTCCTCTCAGCGAAAGCTTTACGTTGCTCCACCGTACGGTTTAGTAACGATGCCGCCAAGGATCATTTCTTGTTGGAATCTACAGCGATTCTCAATCTGATTTTTCGTTCTATCAGCATGTATTTGAACTATTTCCCGCATCAACGGTATACGGATGTGCGATTATCCTATTTATACCTATACTTATTGTAGTGATTTACAAGGTGATGTTGATGCTATACACCATCTCGGACTTCTCACGGGAATATGAAGGGTCGGTCCGTCTAATCGCCGGCAGCGATGGCGTCTCGCGTGCCGTCTCTGGCGTCGGAATCCTCGATTATGAACTCATGCCCGGCCTCAAGAGCAAGTACCAGCGCGTCAACTTCAGCTCAGACGAGATCGTCCTCAGCACCTTCCTCTATGCGAAGGACGATCCGTACCTCATCACTGAAGCCGTGAAATACCTCGTCGCCAAGGGAACGAGCGGTCTCATCATCAAAAACGTCCTGCACATCCCGATTCCCGACCAAGCCATCCGCTACGCCAACGCGCGGCACTACCCGGTCTTTCTCACGACCGACGACTCACTGTTCTTTGACAGTGTCATCTATGAGGTCAAACGGCATATCGAGCAGCTCGCGTCCATCGACTTCGCACAGCGCGAGATCGATGCCCTGAGGACAGACGTATCGCCCGAGTCCATCTGCCGACGCATCCGAGGCCTCAACCCGTCATTTCTGGACGAAGCGGTCGCCCTGTTCGCATCGTTTGCAGAGCCCCTCGACCCGCGTACGTTTTTGCAAATCGAACGTCTCTGTGCAAAATCGACCCTCGCCGGATGCCACAACATGCTGGCACCCTACGACGGAGGTTTGTTATTCGTAGCGACAAGCGACTCGGAGCAGACGCTCGATGTGGAGCGAATCGTGCAGGCGCTCACGGAGCTCATCGAGGCTAGCGGCATCGATGGCGGAGCGGAAGGGCTCGGCATCAGCGATATTCTGTTTGGAGACGAGGCGGTGGCGCAGGCGATCTCGCAGGCGATTTACGCACAGCGCCTATCTTGTCAACGAGCCGAGGGTCCCGTCCGCTATACGCAGCTCGGCATCCTGAAAACCGTGATGCCTTTTGCGGAAACCCCGGAGATGCGATCGTTCTCGGAGGCGATTCTCTCGCCGATACGCGAGCACGACAGTGAGCATGGCAGCGAGCTGGAATCCACGCTCGCCGCATTCATCGAGAACGACCGACGTATCGAGCAAACCGCCAAGCAGACTAACCAGCACCCGAACACGATTCGATATCGCCTCGATAAGGTGACAGCTCTCACCGGACTGAACTACAAATGTGCCCCGGAGATGGAGCAGCTGTCGCTCGCCTACGCCATCGAACGCGCTCGCTCGCTTCAGTAAGCCCACCCCGCCTTGAGATTAGGAGCGGCGGGCACGGAGCTTTTCGTAGCCTTCGGCGAAGAAGGCGACCGTAGCGGCGTCGGCCTCGGCGGCGTCCGTCTCGGTTGCGGGGACCACACCGTGCTCGTCGCTCACCAGGAACAAGGCGCCCTTGAGCTGTGCTGGAATATCTACGCGCGCGACCGGGATGCCCTTGGTCTGGGCCAGCTGCTCAATGAGCGTCGCCGTGCCGCACAGGCACTCGTCCGCTGGCGCCACAAAGGCAAGCTCGCCGTTGTTGACGGCAGCAAGCAGCTCGGGCGCCACACCGGTCTCGTCGGCCTCGGAGCGGGCCTCGGCGGAGCGGGCACGTAGCGCCTTAGCCGACGTATCGGCCAGCGGCTCGTACTCGCCCACCGTCATGGCGGCGTTGCCATTGACGTCGATCACCAGCATGAGTACGCCGTCGTGCGCAGTGTAATCGCCCTCGGCAAGCGACCACTCAACGTGCTGTTTAGCCCAGCTGAGCATGTTATGGGTAAGCGGCTCGCCCTGCACCAGGCGCTCGGACAGTGCGCGAATGTGGCGGTTGAGCATGGGCACCTTTTTGTTGGACATGCGCCAACGGCAGACAAGCGCGGGTTTGTCGAGCGTGAACTTCTCGACCGCCTCTTGATTGGCGCAGAAATCCTCGTACGCACGCTGATCCTCGGCATTGCCAAACAGCTCGGCATCATCAATCTGGGGCATGGTTGTACCTTTCGTGTTAGTCATTCCGTCCTCTTATACCAAAAAGACGGCCCTCCAAACGGAGCAGCCGTCTTTTGCGGAGATTATTTTGACGATATGGTCAGGCGACCGATCAGCTTAATGGGATAGAACAACATCCCATTAAGGGTTTTCCAAGTGCCCGAGATTGCCCCGAAAGAGGAGCGCCGCGTACTAAATGTACGCAAGCGACGGTTTGAGGGGCAAGGTCGGGTGCTTGGGAAAGCCTCTAGTGCCTAAAATGCCTGGCCCCCGTGAAGACCATCGCAATACCATGCTCATTGCAGGCCTGGATGCTCTCGTCGTCGCGCTTGGAGCCGCCGGGCTGAATGATGCAGGTCACGCCGTGCGCGGCAAGCACGTCGACGTTGTCGCGGAACGGGAAGAACGCGTCGCTTGCACAGGCAAAGCCGCCCTTCTCCACGCCCTCGCGCTCGCAGAAGTCCTCGGCGCGCTCGCAGGCCAGCAGTGCGGAGTCAACGCGGTTGGGCTGACCCGGACCCATGCCAATGCCGGCCTTGCCCTTGGAGACCAGGATGGCGTTGGACTTGACGCCCTTGCAGACCTTCCAGGCAAACTCGAGCTCGGCCATCTCGGCGTCGGTGGGCTTGCGGTCGGTGGGGAACGTAAAGGTCGCGGGATCCTCAGTCACGTGGTCGACTTCCTGTACCAGCATGCCGCCGTCGACGGAGCGCAGCTCCACCTGGGCGCCGTGGTCCACGCCGCCGGTAGCCAGCACGCGCAGGTTGGGGCGCTTAGCCATGCGCTCGAGCGCCTCATCGGTGTAGCTCGGGGCGATGATGACCTCGACGAACTGCTTGTTCTGATCGGCGAAGTGCTCAACCAGATCAAAGGGAACCTCGCGGTTGCAGGCGATGATGCCGCCGAAGGCGCTCTTGGGATCGCAGGCAAAGGCGCGGTCGTAGGCGGCCGTGATGTCCTCGGCAACGGCGGAACCGCAGGGGTTCTGGTGCTTGAGAATCACGCAGGCCGGCTCGTCGAACTCGCGGACCAGGTTCCAGGCGGCATCGGCATCCAGATAGTTGTTGTAGCTGAGCGGCTTGCCCTGGATCTGCTCGGAGCCCACAAGCGGGAACTGAGAGCTCGCGGTGTTCTCGCAGCCCTCGGCAAAGCGATAGACCGTGGCCTTCTGCTGCGGGTTCTCGCCATAGCGCAGGTCGTCGACCTTCTCCAGCGAAATTTCGAGCTTGGCAGAGGTATCCGCCACGTCGCTTGCCTGGGCGGCAAGCCAGCGGGAGATGGCCGTGTCGTAGGCGGCGGTGGTCTGGTAGACCTTCACCTGCAGGCGGCGACGGGTGGAAAGCGTGGTGCAGCCACCGGTCTCGCGCATCTCGGCCAGGACGGCATCATAGTCGGCCGGGTCGGAAATGACGGTAACGCTCGCAGCGTTCTTAGCGGCAGAGCGCAGCATGGAGGGACCACCGATATCGATGTGCTCGATGGCATCCGCGAAGGTGACCTCGGGGTTGGCGACGGTCTTCTCGAACTCGTACAGGTTGACGACGACCAGGTCGATCAGCTTGATGCCGTGCTGAGCCGCCTCTTGCATGTGCTGCTCGGAATCGCGACGGGCAAGCAGTGCGCCGTGAACCTTGGGATGCAGCGTCTTGACGCGGCCGTCCATCATCTCGGGATAGCCCGTGAACTCCTCGATGGGGGTTACGGGAACGCCCGCGTCCTCGATGGCACGAGCCGTGCCGCCCGTAGAGATGATCTCGACGCCAAAGTCGTCAACCAGCGTCCGTGCGAAATCGACGACGCCCGTCTTATCGGTAACCGAGATCAACGCGCGTGCGATCTTCACATCAGATCCCATGCAGTCCTCCTGTCTGGTACGCCGCCGTGCTCTGTGAGTCGGTGATACGTCGATCTGCAGCGCTCGCGCAGCGGCATTGAAAATACTGATTCAATGTAGCGCATCGCGCGCGACGATGCACCCCGCAACGCACGGCTGTGCAGAAAAAGCTTCGAGCGGGGGTTGCAGGAGCACCACTGGGCACGGTGAGTTCATGGAACACAGGGGCACCATAATTGAATGCCAGCGGCGTGGTAGAACTTTGCTCGATATGTATCCGCAAAAGAAAGAGGCACCATGGTCTCGCGGGTTCTCTACCGACCGTTTGATACCGAAGATTTCGACGCCATCGCGCTGATTCTGCAGCAGCTTTGGCATAACAATTCGGATAACGATGAGTACAACCGCCTCGAAGCCGCGTGCGACCTTGCCTACTGCCTTTCTTCCTCGACGTTTTCGCAGGTTGCAGTTATAGATGGCGAGGCGCGCGGCATTGCGCTTGCGCGTGCAGGACAGAGCTCCGGCACCGCCGTCAGGGAACATTGGATGGATACCGAACGCGCGTTGCTGTCGCAGATGCGCGAGCTGGAGCCCGAAGCTTGCGCCGAGTACCTCTCGTTTGTGCGCACAACCATCCGAACCAACAACCGCCTGCTCGAGAAAAGTCCACTGCCGCATGACAACGAGGTCACGCTGCTTGCCGTGGATCGCGATGTCCACGGCCTGGGCGTTGGCACGGTTCTGCTCGACGCCGCTATCTCGCATCTGTCCTCGTGCGGGGCGACCAGCGCACACCTGTACACCGACTCCAACTGCTCGTGGAAGTTCTACGAGCTGCACGGCTTTAAGCGCACGGCCACGCACCGCGCCAACCGCGAGGAACGCCGCCACGCCATGCCGCGCGAAAGCTTCCTCTACGAGCTGGACCTAACCGTCTAGGCCCAGCAGCCATACCTAGTCGTTGGGGACATTCTTAAATGGCTAGTCGCTGGGGACGGTCTTCGTAGGTAGCGCATAAAAAGGGGGTGGGCTTTCCCCGACGGCTGTCGAGAAAAGCCCATCCCATAGCTTACGACCGTTAGAACGTTCCGCCGCCGCCTCCGCCGACGCCACCACCGCCGCCGCCCGAGAAGCCGCCGCCTCCGCCGCCGCCCGAGCTATCGGAACTCGAAGCCAGCTCACGGATGCTCTCGTGATACACATCGTTAAACGAATCGAGCGGCGAATCGATGCCGTAATGATGGTAGTACCACCAGTAGCAGGGGTAATTGTCGTAGAAACCGTCGGCCTCGCGCACCTCGGGAGGCACCGCCTCGGCAAGCTGACGCAGGACTTCCTTCGAAACGCCCAGCGCCACGCCCATCACCAGCAGCTTGTTCCACAGCACCAAATCGCCCGGGACGGCTTCCTTTAGGCGCGTGAAGTCCTCGAGCCAATGCCTGAGCGCCTTGCAGCGGGCCGCTACCTCGGCACCTTCCGGCGTAAAGCGGCGGAACGTAAGGCCCACGCCAATACCCACCAGCACAATCGGCACCGAGATAACCGCGGCGATAATGTTCGCCTGTGCGCCGTCGGTAAAGAAAATGGATCCCATGGGAACAAAGGCGATCAGAATACCAAGAACCAGGCAGAACACCATTGCGACAATGCCGTCCGAGGCAACGTACTCGCTATCGGCCAACTTGCCCTTAACGGTGTTCTGATAGTCCTCGAGCTTGTCGCCCACGGGCGTAGCGTGCTGCTTGACGTAGTGCTGCAGCTCGTCAAACGTGCGCGAGCGATCGCCGTTCTCGTCGGGCTTAGCACCGGCAAAGAAGACCTTGAGCACCATGTGGTCAATGCCCTTGGCCGACTTCCAACCCGCATCACTCACCGTCACGCGATACGTCTGCTCTTCTTTTTCACGCCCCAACAGACCCTTCTTGGCCTTGGTCACGGTCGCCTGCTCCAGCTTGATCACACGGTCGTCAGTAAGCTTCATGAGCGTGGCGATATATGCCTGATCGGGCACCTCGTTCCAGCTCATGAGGGCCGAAAGCACGGCGGGATGGTCGGCCGAAGGCACATCGCGGAAATATTCGTCCTGGAAAAGCGGCTTGGGCTTGCGCTTACGCAGCTTGAGCACAACGATTGTGCCGGTAAAGGCCACCGCCGCGACAACACTTAGTACGGCAAGCACATTGGCAATCATGCGAGCGTGAGCGCGGCGGGCGTTAGCTTCGTCGGCCCACGCCTTCTCTTCGCTCAGGATCGTTGACATGCGCTCCTCGCTCGAGGCGGAAAGCCATGGCACCCAGTCGCTGGGGAAGGCGATGCGTGCCTCGGCGAATTCGCCCTGATGCACGCAGGGAATGGTATAGGTGACCATGGGCTCGTCCTCATCGAGTGACACGTCGCCCGTCAGCGGACCGTGGCCCCATGCGCGGAAGTTATCGCCCTTGACGGCCGCCGTCCCGGCAGCGGCATTTGCGAAGTACACTTCCATCTCGACATCGTCGGAATCCGCGGACCAGCCGTCACCTACAAATTTCCAGTAGAGCTCAGCGGTATCGGCCCAGTTCATGACCGCACCGGTCATGGTGTAGCTCACGTAATAGATCACGCTATCGCCGCTCTCGTGGGGGCTGAAAACCTTGATCTTTACGCCGCCGTCGGACTGCTCGACCGTGTAGACGCCAGAGTCACCCTTGTTTGCGCTATCGACTTTGTTGAACGCGGTGTCCTCTTCCTCGACGCTCAGCACGTCGACACCCGCCGCGCCGCCCTGCTGGTTGGTGCCCGCATTGATCTCCCAAAACACGCCGTTGATGTCGTCGTCGAAATCAAACTGGCGTCCCTCGACAACGGTCAGCGATCCATCGGCCTCGACCGTGGCGCCGATGTAGGTTTGGCTCATGGAGTAGCCGTCGGCGTGCGCGGCGGTGGGCAGCAGCAACAATGCAAGCACGACGAGCGCACAGGCGGAAGCGAATCGCGCGAATAGGCGGCGCTGCCGACAGGTCTTGGCAACGGGGGCGTTCATAGGCACATCCTTTGTCTGTAAAACCAACAGCGCCATTGTCCCACGTTTGCGGGCGCACATGACGAATATCTAGGCGACCGGAACGTCAAATGGGACAAAAGTCCCACCCGAGCCTGGCACTTAGGGACGTTCCTTATCTGCCGGCAGTTTGGGACACTCCTTGGCATGGCCTGCACCAACGATAGATACCACTTCACAGCTCCGTCACAGGTGTAGCGGCTTTGTGTGGGCGCGGCATGCGCTGATTGAGCCGCCAGCCGAGGGGCATAAAGCAGTTGAGCGAAAACGGTTTGCCCCTTTGCCGTTCGCTCGAGGATCATGTCCCCCTTTTCCGCGGAAACCCCGGCAGTTGCGAAGAGCTGCCGGGGTTTCTGTCGTTTGTGAGGCTGAGTCAGTGCGCGGCGATCGAGACGTTGAGCCGCAAACCCGCCGTGCGCAATGCGCAGCGCCGCCAACTTGCGAGCCACGGCAACGCCTTCCCTACCGTGTCCCGCGCTATACTCGTCCGCATGGATATCAACGCACGCAACATAGCAGCGCCCGCCGCGGACGCGCCAACGACGACCTCCTCTCCCGCTCCCACGCCCGTCGTGGGTCGCTTTGCCCCGTCGCCCTCGGGCCGCATGCACCTGGGCAACGTGTTCAGCTGCCTGTGCGCGTGGCTTTCGGCCCGCAGCCAGGGCGGCAGCATCGTGTTACGCATTGAGGACCTGGACGATCGCTGCAAGCGCCCGGAACTTGCCGCTCAATTGATTGACGACCTGGCTTGGCTAGGGCTTGAGTGGGACGAAGGCCCCTACTACCAGCACGATCGCCTGGACCTGTACGAGAGTGCCCTGCGCCGGCTGCAAGACGCCGGCCTCACCTACCCCTGCTTTTGCACGCGCGCCGAACTCCACGCCGCGAGCGCGCCGCACGCCAGCGACGGCACGCCCATCTACCGCGGCGCCTGCCGAGGCCTTTCGGCCGAAGAGGTCGCCCGCCGCAGTGCCCTGCGCGCCCCGGCCACGCGCCTGCGCGTGCCCACCGTCGACGACATCGCAGACGATGTGGTCGAATTCGTGGACCGCACGTATGGTGCCCAATGCGAGGCACTCGCCACCGAGTGCGGCGACTTTTTGGTGCGCCGCAGCGACGGTGTGTTTGCCTACCAGCTGGCCGTGGTGGTCGATGACGCCGCCATGGGTGTTACCGAGATCGTACGCGGATGCGACCTCCTGGGCTCCACGCCGCGCCAAATCTACCTGCAGCATCTGCTGGGACTTCCCACGCCGCACTACGCGCACATTCCGCTGCTCATGTCGCCGGATGGCCGCCGCCTTTCCAAGCGCGATCGCGATCTGGACCTGGGCGAGCTCCGCGCCCGCTTTGGCACACCCGAGGCACTACTGGGCTGGCTCGCTGGGCAAACGGGCATCGCACCGGACACCACACCGCGCTCTGCCGAGCAGCTGGTCGAGCACTTTACCTGGGACGTCATCCGCGCGCACCGGGAAAACATCACTGTAACGGTCGAGTAGCCAAATACGCCCCGCCCCCTCGACCCCTTCAACGATGACATAATTCTGCGTCTTGTTATGTACGGAATAATTCCGTACAATTATGCAAAGGAGGTTTTTGCCATGCCAACGATTGAGAAACAACGCCGTATGGATCTAAGGTTGACCGAACGTCAACGCCTTACTTACGAGCGCGCCGCGGCCTTGCGTGGCCAAACTCTCACCCAATGGGCCACAGCTCACCTTGACGAGAGCTCCGCACGTGATATCGCCGAGGCATCAACAACCTATCTTTCTCCTGATGGTTTCGATGCATTTTGCGAAATGCTCGATTCCCCCATGCCCCAAGCCGCAAAAGCGCTGCTTGACCGTAAAGCGGTTTGGGAATGAGCACATTTACCAAGCCCGTTCAACTCCCCGTTGGCCAAGGCACCGAGGCTTTTCACTGCGGAAATACTCTTGTAGACGGATGGGCTAAAAACAGATCAGCCTCGGCGCGAAGAAGAGGATCGGCGGTTATATACGCATCGTATTGCGACGGCGCAGTCGCTGGGTTTTATACGTTGTGCACGCACTCCGTGGCTCGCGAAAATGTTGATGGAGGATGGTTCGTGCGAAACTCCCCCTCCCAAGTCCCCACAGTGCTGCTTGGAATGATGGGGGTCGATGAAAAGTTCAAGGGACTTGGTCTTGGAGCTTCACTGCTCAAAGATGCCATCGAGAACGCCTTGAAAATTTCTGCCCTAGCAGGAGCGCGAGCTTTAGTTGTCGATCCAGTAGATGATGAGGCGGCAGCATTCTATGAACATTTTGGCTTCGCCACCCTACCGGGCACCAACCGAATGGCGCTGAAACTCTAGATCGTCGGGCGACATCTCCTCCAGTTCCCAGCATGCCTTGAGTTACCCTACAAATAAAGATTACTACTGAAATGTAGGGTAACTACCCAAGGCATCGTATGAAGCGCTCGCCATGCCCGCCCCTACGCAACGTCCCAGGGCTGGAGTTCGTCGCCCAAGCGAATGATGCAGTCATAGAGCACGGTGTGACGTTCGGCCGGGTTGGCATCCCGATGAAAATGCCCGTAGTACCAGCGCTTGTAGTCCAAGCGGTCTTCCAGCTCATCGAAAAATGCCGCAAGCCGATCAACGGCGGGGCAATTCCAGCCAGGCCCCGGATAGAGCGTGGGCGAAAGCATACGCGTGGAGCAGGTGTGGGTGATCACGTAGTCGACCTTCCAACGCACGCTGTCGAGCTTTGTCCGCGCCTCCTCAAAGTTGCGCTCGTCCGGCAGCTCCTGCGGCCACCAGCTGGAATACGGAATGCGGTATTCCTTGTCTACGCTCGTGGCGCCGCCCATGGTAAAGATCGTTGAGCCGTCGAGTTCAAAAACCTCGCCGCGCGCCAGACGCCGTATGGGAGAGGTATCCGACAGGCGCTGCGTCAGCCCACCGTGCCACAACTCCATGGGGCGCTCCGCCCAGTGATCGAAACGCTCGTGGTTGCCGTCGACGAACAGCACGGTATAGGGACGCGATTCCAGCCAAGCGATATCGGCGCACTCCTCGGCAGAGAAATCCCACGGAAAGCCAAAGTCGCCCGCGACAATCAGATAGTCGTCGCTCGTCAGGCTATCCCCAAGCTCCCGATCGCGCAGCTTTTGCATGTCGAGACCGCCGTGAATATCGCCCGTCACATAGACCGTCATCGGATCACCACTTCCTTCTTATAACTTTCGAGATCGTGCTCGATCTGCTCGTCACCCGTGGCATTGACCCACCACGGCCATTTAACGCAACACTCCGGCTCGTCTACCTGTGTAAACCACGACCTGAGCTCATCCAAACTCACCGGGGCGTAGCTGTTGGCGTCCACACCCACGTCATAGCGAAGCAGCCCCTGTCTGAGGTTGAACTTGTTGTACGCGCCGCCGCAACTGTGGATATGCCCGTGTAAATGCCAGCTGCCGTGCGACATGCCCTGCCAGTCGGCCATGGGATAGTGGCTCAGCACGATTTTCTGCCGATCGATTTTGAGCACGCAAATGGGCGGCTCGACGATAAAAGCATCCGCTACGGCAGGCTGCGTCCAGTCTTTGTCGTGGTTGCCGGGCAGCAGATGGACACGCTTGCAGACAATGCTCTTGCGCAGCTCGTAGGCATCTTGGACCGTCATCTTAAAGCTAAAGTCGCCCAAGATGTAGAGCTCGTCATCCGCAGCGACTTTGCTGTTAATGTTAGCGACCATGGCATCGTTCATCTGCGCAACAGTCGACCAAGGCCTATCGCTAAGCCGTAGCATGTTCTCGTGTCCAAAGTGAGTATCGCTGGTAAACCAGATCACGGGGTGCTCCTAACGCTCTTGCTCGGAATAGCCGCTCGTCGTCTCGCCGAATCCGTCGGCACATCACGCCTCGATCGGCACGATATCTTGGTAGATAAGGCGATGCTTGTCATCACGCCATTCGTCGTCATGGTAATGGCCAAAGAACCAGGTGCGGTAGTCAAGTCGCCCGTCAAGCTCATCCAAGAAGTTCTGCAGCGAATCGTCGTAGAACTCGCGATTGCACTCCATGCACAGCTCATCCGCCAAATCGACTGGAGCTTCGTGAGTCACCACATAGTCGACCTTCCAACCCACGCGATCAAGCGAGGCGCGACAATGTTCCATCTCGCTCTCACTCGGCATTTCCTCGGGCCACCAGGTCTTTCCTTCCTGACGCCACTGCTTGTCATGGCTCGTGGCGCCTCCCATGGCGAGCACCGCGCTCCCCGCGATGTCGAACACCTCGCCGCGCATCAGATGCAGCACGCGCGAGCGAGCCTCGTGAACGAGTCCCCCATTCCACTCTCGCATCGGCAACCCAGCCAGCAGATGATGTTCTCGTGATTGCCGTCGACAAAGCACGTGGTCCAGGGCTTGGACTCAAACCAATCGAGCCAGTATTTGTCGGTGTTTGAGCCACTCCATATAAAGCCAAAGTCACCGGTAACGATTACCACGTCGTCGCGTGTCAGCGTTCGGCCCAATGGCCAAGCGCGCGATGAAAAGCGGCTCGCCCCATACTCGGCAATACCGTGAATGTCTCCGGTAACGAAAATGGACACCAAACAACACCTCCACGCTGCGTGCCTCTGGACAAATCGTTGACAGAAAGTGCGGGCCAACCCCACCATCTGCATCCCTTAGGGCTTACCCCTCGTTTTTCCATCCAAACGGGTCAAGCACAAAAAAACCAGATCGAGCACGCCGCCTGTCATCATGGCCCCGGCAAGGGCAATGACGACGTGCAGGGAACTGGCACTTCGGAGCACGTCGAATGGTCCCAGAACAGCCAGCAGCGCGACCGCTGCGCCGGCTACGCACAGCGCAAGGCACGGCACCGCGTCCTTGACGCACTTCTTTGCGAGATGCTTTGCGTTGTCACTCATCGATATCGAACTCCTTAGAGGATCGTTGTTCAGGTACGTGCCGCCGCGACGGAGTATGGCGGCAGGGTAAGTGTCACATGTCGTGCGGACACGTTTTTAAACCCGCGCGTCCGCAGGGATCCATTCCCTTGCAAAACAGCCCTTGAGAATCTCCTAAACCGCCGACGGGCAACATGCTGAACAGGGAATCTTTCCTCGTTTGAGCGCGGTCGCTAATGGCACGCTTGTTTTAATTGCGTTTTGAGGAAGGCTTTTACATCCCGCAGAGCGGTGATAGATTTTGCCGTTCTTGGTGACGATTACCTTGATCTTTGAAGTATCCACGCTGCGGGGCTTAGTCGGCGCGGCCATCTTTTGACAGACTAGCTCCGGTTCTTGGGGCTTACTTCTCGAAAAACCAGAATCGCGGAATCGATTGATGTAGCTGTCGAAACATCCATCGAACAGCAGCCCCGTTGCCAAGCCCGCCATGAACCCACAGGCAATCGCGGCCTCTCCTCTAATTTGCATATGTCCCTCCTTAATTAATCTTGAAGATAAAAGCGGCGCGGGGCGGAGGGGCC
>CABUUG010000014.1 GCA_902494605.1 uncultured Collinsella sp. | reverse complement strand
CCGGGCCGCGCGGCAAGGAGATATATTGCCAGACCGGAGGGGTGCCGTGGGCGGGAATCGCGCACTCCATATTTTGTTCACAAATGAATAGGTCCCTCAGTCGCATCACTGAGGTTAAAACTGAAGCATTGGCTTCTGATATTGGCGATGACCAGCTGTTTTATGTGTATTGAGACATCGGTCATCTCTGGAGCGCTACTTTACTCCAAAGGCATCAGTTATTTGTTTCCCATCGGTAAAAGGCGGGTTTTGTTCGCCAAGCGTTCTTATATATAGCTAGATACGGGTTCGAACCCGTGCACCAGCAACAAAAAAGCGACCAACCGGAGTTGACCGTCTCAACAATCTTTGGGTGGGCCGTCAGGGGTTCAGCCTGCTTCGCAGGCGGCCGCTGCGGCGCTTTCGCGCCTTGCGCGCTGCGCTGGCAAACGCTCACGCGTTTACTCAGCTCCGCGCCCCGACGGGTTCGAACCCATGAAAGGGCGACAAAAAAGACGGCCAACCGAAGTTGACCGTCTCAACAATCTTTGGGTGGGCCGTCAGGGGTTCGAACCCTGGACCTTGGGATTAAAAGTCCCCTGCTCTGCCAGCTGAGCTAACGGCCCGCGGGTGGCATTGTACCACGGTCTGGGACTATTCCCAACTCCATTGGCCGTTCTGGAAAATCACAACTTCACGTCCATCAGGCGTAATGCCCACAATATCGATGTCGTCCGTGCCGATCATAAAATCGACGTGCGTGCTCGAGACGTTAACGCCATGCTCCAGAAGCTCCTCCTTGGACATGTCATACCCACCCTCGATGCATTCGGGGAAACCGACACCTAGCGCGAGATGGCAGCTAGCGTTCTCGTCATAGAGCGTATCGTAGAACAGAACACCACTTTCGCGGATCGGCGTGTTCTTGGAAATGAGCGCGACCTCTCCCAGGTGAGCAGCGCCCTCGTCAGTATCGATGATACTTGCGAGCGTTGCCTTGCCCACGCGGGCGTCGTAGTCCACCACGCGGCCGCCCTCGAACTTAATCCAAAAATCTTCGACCTTATTGCCGTGATGGATGAGCGGCATGGCCGAGTACACGATACCGTCGGCACGCATGCGATCGGGCGAGGTGAAGACTTCCTCGGTGGGAATGTTGGGGAAGAAGGGGTGTCCATCGGGCGTCTTGCCCTTGCCGCCGGCCCACTCGTGACCCTTCGTCATGCCAATCGTCAAATCGGTTCCATTTGCCGCGGTGTAGTGCAGGTAGTCGAAACGATTGTCGTTCAGGAAGCGCAGGTTCTTTTCGAATGCGGCGTCATGGAGTTCCCAGTCGCTCTCCGGGTCCTGGCCATCGGCGCGCGCGGTGTGCAGAATCGCATTCCACAGCTTATAGATTGCAACCTCATCGGCGTCTCCTGGGAACACCTCGTGCGCCCAAGCCACGACCGGAGCGCCGGCGATGCACCACGGATTGATGTTGTAATCCAGTCCACGGCGGAAAACTTTGCACTGCGTATTCCTCGCCTTTGATGCCGCGGCCGGCTTGGCTGGATCGATGCCCTTGAGGGCCGCAGGATCCGCACCTTCGATAAAGACAAAGCAGGCACCATCCTGGGCCAAGGAATCCAGCTGCATGCGCTTCCACTCGGGTGTCTGCTCAAAATAGCTTTTCTCGACATGCTCGTACGTGAGCCTCGTCACGGCATCATCGGCCCAAATGACCGTCACGTGGCCGGCGCCGGCAGCATAGGCCTCCGCGACCACCACGCGCGCAAACGGCGCGCACTCGACCGGAGACTGAACGACGACCTCCTGGCCGGGCTTGACGTTTACGCCCTTGCGGACGACCAGGCGCGCGTAGTTTTTAATCTTGGGCTCCAGGGCCTTCATGCCCTCCAGAGCCTCTTCGACCGTCAGGGCAGCTCGAATCATGTGCCACTCCATCTATCTATAGAACAGTAAAAAGGCGCGCCGCAAAAACGACGCGCCTTATATCTTAGCGATAAGTATGTATGCAAACGCTACTTCTTCTTGGAGTCCTTCTTGTCCTCCTCGGCAGCCGAACGCTCGATAAGAGCGTTGAGCTTGTTCTCGGACATGCCCTCGGCCTGCGCGCGGTACATGTTGCGCAGGGGACGAATACGAACGAAGTCGTAGATAAAGTCACCCAGAATGACGACGTAGGACAAAACAATACCGACCATCTGGACGGGGCTGGACACCATGCCAGCGGGAGCGAAGTACAGCGAGGCCCAAATTGCCACGACGAGCACCATGCCAATGGCGAGCACAATCCACCAGATGCGACGGCGCTTGGTGTAGTCCTCGTCCTGCTTGAGGAGAATATTCGACACCGTATAGATGCGGTCCTCCTTGGCGCGCTGCTTAGCCTTGCGGGCGCGCTTCTCCTCTTTAGAGAGGCCCTCGAGGTTCTCGCCCTTCTCGAGCTCTTTGCGGCGTGCCTTAGACGAAGCCGGCACGACGCGAACGGAGCTCGCTGCTTGGCGGGCGGGCTTAGCAGATGCGGCAGACTTGCGCGCAACCCCGGTAACTTCGTGGGATTGCGTGCGCTTGTTCGTGGCGCTACGGGTACTCACTTATGCGTTCTCCTTCATGCTTGTGAACTGGGAGCCCGTGATGATCTGGAAGGCCTCGCGATAGCGCTCGGACGTGCCATCGATGACCTCGGCGGGCAGGTGCGGGGTCTCCCCTGTCATATCCCAGTTGGCCTTGAGCCAATTGCGGACGAATTGCTTGTCGTAGCTAGGCTGGATCTTGCCCTCCTCGTAGCTGGCAGCAGGCCAGAAACGGCTGGAGTCGGGCGTGAGGCACTCGTCGATCAGCGTGACCTTGCCATCAATAACACCAAACTCGAACTTGGTGTCGGCAATGATGATGCCACGGGTCGCGGCGTACTCGGCAGCGGCCTTGTAGATCTTGAGGGAAAGGTCACGAATCTGCGTGGCGATGTCCTCGCCCACGATCTCGCAGCAACGCTCGAACGAGATGTTCTCGTCGTGGTCACCGATCTCGGCCTTCGTGGACGGCGTGAACAACGGCTCGGGAAGCTTGGAAGCCTCGGTCAGGCCCTCAGGCAGCTGGATGCCGCAGACGGTGCCGTTCTCGTCGTAGGTCTTCTTGCCCGAACCGGTCAGATAGCCGCGGACGATGCACTCGATAGGAATCGTCTGGGCCTTCTTAACCAGCATGGCACGGCCAGCGAGGTAGTCACGATACTCAGCAAACTCCTCGGGGAAATTCGCCGGGTCGATGGAAACGAGATGGTTGGGGACGATGTCGGCAAACTTATCGAACCAGAATGCCGAGATGCGATTGAGTACCTCTCCCTTAAACGGAATCTCGTCGGGAAGAATGAAGTCGAACGCAGAAATGCGGTCGGTGGCGACCATCAGCAGGTTTTCACCGGCATCGTAAATATCACGAACCTTGCCACGGGAATCCGGACGACGCTCCATCGTTGTCACGTGAGTCACTCCTTACCTAAATACGACAGAAATGCGGGTTCTTTCCCGCATGTTTTCGCAAACTCGGAGCGGCAGGGACGCGG
Source organism: uncultured Collinsella sp. (assembly GCA_902494605.1). Lineage (GTDB taxonomy): Bacteria > Actinomycetota > Coriobacteriia > Coriobacteriales > Coriobacteriaceae > Collinsella. The sequence continues at coordinate 19,827 of CABUUG010000014.1, read as the reverse complement.
CCCCTCCTTCACCGAATAGCGAAAAGCTAGTGCTCCATTGTAGTAGATGCCGCGTCTGCCGTGTGCTCGCGGGGCAGATGAATTGTAAAAGTCGTACCCTTTCCAAGCTCCGACTCCACGGATATGTAGCCATGGTGACGCTCGACGATCTGCTTGGTCACGGCGAGGCCAACGCCCAGGCCGCCAGCTTCGCGGGCGCGGCTGGCATCGGCGCGCCAAAACCGCCCGAAGATGCGCGACAGATCGTCCTTGGCAATACCGATGCCGGTATCAGAAACGGCAATGCTGACGTGCTTGCGGTCACTGAGCACCGACACCACGACCCAACCGCCCTCGGGGGTGTAGCGCATGGCGTTGCTCATGAGGTTGATAACACATTGCGTGATCATGTCAGGATCGGCCTCGACGACATCGTCGTGACCCTGGGTCTCGTCCGCAAAACGCAGGCGCAGATCGCGGTCGACAAACAGGCGCTCCTGGGCATTAACGATGGAACGCACGAAAGGAACCATGTCCACCGGCTCAAGGTTGAGCGGAGCCGTGCTGTTTTCCATGCGCGACAGGTCGAGCATCTGCTGCACCAGACGAGCCAGGCGGCGCGTCTCGGAAGCAACGGTCTCCAAATGCTCATCGTCGGTGGGATACACGCCATCCTGCATGGCCTCGACCGTTGCGAGCATGGCCATAAGCGGCGTGCGAAGCTCATGTGCAACGTCTGAGGTCAGGCGCTTCTCGTGTTTCATATCCTTCTCGAGCGAAGTGGCCATCTCATCGAAGGTCTCACCCAGCTGATCGATCTCGTCATCACCGCGCAGTCCCGTGCGAGCCGACAGGTCGCCGTCACGGATTTGCTTTGCGGTACTGGTGATGCGATGAATCGGCTTGGTGAGCATGCGCGACACGAGCGATCCGATAACGACCGAAATGCAGATTGCAACAACCGCGGCGAGGGCCATGGCGTTAAAGGTCTTCTCTCTAAACGCAGAGTCCGCCTTGGTGAGCAGAGCATCGGAGCCGATGGCCCACAGCTTTACCTGTCCGACATGCTCGCCAGAAGACGTTACAATCTCGACGTTAGCAACGCTATCGGAGTCGGTTGGAGCAGACGAGACCGGGCTATGCGATGCCCTCTTGCCGCTTGTGTCGTCGGTCGTAGCCTGGTTTTCGCGTACATCGGCGGTGGCGCTTGCCGAGGGCCAGGAATCGTCATAAACGATCACGCCCTTTTTATTGACGACCTGCATGCCCAGATCGTCGGAAACCAAACTCGACGTTGCGACCGTGCGCAGTTCTCCCGCGGTCCAAGAGCCGTTTTCCTCATATGAGGTTGCCAACTTCTCGGCAGCGGAATTTGCGATTTCGACGATATTGGAGCGTGTGTAATCCGAAAAGACCGTGCCCCACACAACAGAGACAACGCCCACCAGCACCAATACCGTCATGAGCGATGTCAGAGCAAAAGCAAGTGCCATGCGCGAGGGATAGCTCATCGTTGGCCGTGAATCGGAACGAGGCGTGTTCCAACTAGCCTTGGAACCCGCCTCGCTCTCCTGCTTGTGCTTTTGTCCGATTTCAAAGCGCGCAGGTGTCATATGTGATTTCCCTATTTCTCGTCCGACTTATCGGTCTTGGCCGGAGCCTCGAAGCGATAGCCGACACCATGGACGGTGTAGAGCCACTTGGGCTTCTTGGGATCATCGCCCAGCTTGGCGCGAAGATTCTTCACGTGGCTATCGATGGTGCGCTCATAGCCCTCAAAGTCATACCCGAGCACTTTCTCGACCAGCTCCATGCGGTTATACACACGGCCGGGATGGCGGGCAAGCGTGGTGAGCAGCTTGAACTCGGAAGCCGTCAGATCGACTTCCTTGCCCTCGACCAAGATCTTGTGGCCCGAGATATCGATGACCAGATCGCCGAAGTCGAGCACCTCGACGGCGGGCTCGTCGGCCTGATGGGCACGGCGGAACAGAGCACGAACGCGAGCGACGAGCTCGCGCGGCGAGAACGGCTTAATCAGATAGTCGTCGGCGCCGAGCTCAAGACCGATAATACGGTCCTCGATCTCGCCCTTAGCCGTCAGCATGATGATGGGGACATCCGAGGTATCGCGAATGGTGCGGCAAACGCGCTCGCCGGGGATCTTGGGGAGCATAAGGTCGAGAACGACCAGGTCGAACTGATGCTTCTCGAACTCCTCGATCGCGGACTGGCCGTCGCCGACGCCCACAACCCAGTAGCCTTCGCGCTCGAGATAGGCAGCGACGGCGTCACGGATTGCCTTCTCATCCTCGACCAGCAGAATCTTTTTTGCATCTGAAGCCATAACACGGCCCCCCTGTCTCAATTAGCTAAGAACAAGCCCATTTTAACGCACCTGAGCCCGCCGGATGCCGCTATGACGCGGCAGCTCGGCAGGCGGTACTCACAATTACAACGCGTTTATTCCCCTGTTGGCGCCTTTTTAACCCCTCTAAGCTTAAAGAGAGAATAGGCGCGCAGTGACCGTCTCTGGTATACCCTGGCTGTTGCGCACCGTGGCGTACGTAAGGAATGAGTCCGATTTTCCCGCCGTAGCTGGATAATCGCCATACTCCAAAGCGCGGTCGGGCGACAGCAGCGAGCCATAGGTCTTGGCAGAGGTGTCGATCAGGAAATGCGACGCCTGTACCTTAACAAGGTATTTATTCTTCTTGCCAGCCGCACATGCGAGCGGCTCGCGTGACAGAAAGAGGTACGGCCCTCCCTCATTACCGATATACGTGCCCATATTGCCCAGGCTGCCCACGCCGCTATAGGCCGCCTCGATAGAAAACACGAAGGTATCGCCCATATACACGGCCTCGAAAGGCGAGACTGACGAGGGAAGGACTAGCTGGGCACGCTTGGTGTTGTTGCCGTCGGTCAGATCGATTGCCGTTATGCCGTAGTAGACGCCCTCGTCGTTGCGGACACGCGGCGAGATGGTCAAAATGCCGTCGCTCGCGCGCGGGGCCGATGCAAAGCGGCCCGTCGATTTCCAAATTGTCTCGGCCTTGGATTCATCAAGTGAGCGACGATAGCAAAACGAATCACTACTCGTTTTATTGCCGCCTGCCGAAGGCATTTTATACCAGATGACTGATGACCCGAACGCCGTAAACAGGGGCGGATCATAGTCCTTGCCACCTCGATCGAGCTCAACCACATCGCCAGAGAGCGAAGCGCCCGACAGATTTTGAGCGTAGAGCTTCCACGATGAATTGGCAAAGTTCATCTCAACCCACGCGAATACGCCGTCGCCGGCACGGACATCGTAGAATGCATATCCCGTGCCCTCGATAGGATCCTCGATTAATGTGGTAAGCGAGCCATCGCCCAGGTTGAGCACACCGAGTGTGTTGGCGTGCAATGCCGATGCGGGCGCCATCATCGCCGCGGCGTAATCGCCGTCGCAGTAGTACAGCAGCGTACCCAGAGGCAGCGTCCACGACGCCGCCGGCTCAAGATCGATGTCGACAGCCTCATACTCATCCGTAATCGAGATGATTTTGGAATCGTCCTTGATAACCTGCGGCTCGCCGGCGGCATCATCGCTGGTACCCGTTTTTTTCGAGCATCCGGCAAGCACCGTGGCAGCGCCCGCGGCAGCCCCACCGAGTACAAAGCCGCGACGCGATATTCCGTTCTTGATGTGATCGGCGATACCCATTAGGCGATCTCGGCGCGAGCGGCCTCGATGGCGCGCGTAAGCTGGTCGGCGCAGGAGGTCTTTTTCATACCGCAGGTATTACCGGCGAGAACCTCGATTACGCGATCGGCAGGAGCGCCCTCGACCAGCTTGGAGATTGCCTTGAGATTGCCGTCGCAGCCACCGGTAAACTCAACGCCTATCACCTTGTTGCCGTCATCGGAAAGGTCAAGGTGAATATTGCGAGCACACACGCCCTGAGGCTTGTAATCAAACGAAATCATGCGATCCCCTCTCAGAATGTTATTCGAGACGACTATTATCCCCGTCTTTCCCTAAATGCAACGAGGCGCTTTGCCGGCAACACACATTACCAGCAAAGCGCCCTAAAAAGCTAACGTTATGCCCGAACCTACTCGAAGCTCAGCTGCTCCAGACGATCAAAGACCGTGTCGATACGAGTGAGGAAGTCCCATGGATCAAAGATCTCGTCGAGCTTCTCCTGGCTGACGGTGCAGCGCGGGTCGGCCTCGAGACGTTCCTTAAAGGTGGGGCCGGAGACACAATCCTGTACCTCGTGCCAGGTCGCCATGGCGTTCTCCTGCACAATGGCGTACGCGTCCTCGCGGGTGATGCCCGTGTCGACGAGGGCGAGCAGCACCTTGGAGGAGAAGATGAGGCCGCGGGTCTTATTGAGGTTGGCCATCATGCGGGCAGGGTACAGCTGCAGGCCGTCGATAACGCGGATGAGGCACTGGAACATGTGGTCGAGGGCAATGAAGCTATCGGCCTGGGCGACGCGCTCGGCAGAGGAGTGCGAAATGTCACGCTCGTGCCACAGGGCGACGTTATCGAAGGCGACCTGGGCGTTGGACTTCACGACGCGCGACAGGCCGCAGACCTTCTCCATGGTGATGGGGTTGCGCTTGTGCGGCATGGCTGAGCTGCCCTTTTGACCCTTACGGAACGGTTCCTCGGCCTCGAGTGTATCGGTCTTCTGCAGATTGCGAACCTCGGTAGCGATGCGCTCACAGGTGGCCGCGGTGGTGGCAAGAACGCCGGCGAGGTAGGCGTGATGGTCGCGGCTAATAACCTGCGTGGACAGCGGGTCGTGAACCAGGCCCAGGTGCTCGCAGACATATTCCTCGACAAACGGCTCGATGGAGCTGTACGTGCCGACAGCGCCCGAGATAGCACCGAAGGCAACATTCTTGCGGGCATCCTCAAGACGGTCCAGATCGCGCTTGAGCTCCCAGGCCCAAGAGCCAAACTTCATGCCGAAGGTCATCGGCTCGGCATGGATGCCATGAGTACGTCCGGCGCAGAGCGTGTTGCGCTCCTCGAAGGCACGACGCTTGCAGATCTCGCCGAGTTTCTTGACGTCCTCGATGATCAGGTCGCAGGCCTGGGTGAGCTGGTAGCACAGGGCCGTGTCGCCCAGATCGGAGCTGGTCATGCCATAGTGAACCCAGCGGCTGGGCTTGGGGTCGCCCTCGGGAACATCGGCATCGATGTACTCCTTCATGTTGGTCAGGAAGGCAATGACGTCGTGGCGCGTGACTTCCTCGATCTCATCGACCTTCGCCTTCTCAAAGTTGGCATGGTCGCGGATCCACTGGGCCTCGTCTTTGGAAATACCGATCTTGCCGAGCTCCGCCTGGGCCTCGCAGGCCAGAACCTCGATTTCCTGCCAAATGGCGTACTTGTTCTCGAGGGAGAAAATGTGTCCCATCTCCGGGCGGGTATAGCGATCGATCATAGCGGCTCCTTTTTGGTTATTGGCACGTTGGTCGTAACCCAACCATTGTACCGTGCGCAGGTGCAAGTATGGGCAGTAGGCATTAACCTAACATTTTGGAATTGGAGCGACCATGAGGACGTCTGCGCATTTGCTTCGCAAATCCGCACCGGCTTCAGGCGAGCCCCTCAGCTTCACGAAGCCGAAGGGGAAGACTTTGTTGAATTAGCCGTCCCCTTGTCTCCCGTGCCCGGTGGAGCGGGCAACGGGACGTCTGCGTATTTGCTTCGCAAATCCGCACCGGCTGCGGCCGCCTATCGGCGACCTTGCCTGCTCGCTATAAACGCTTCGCGTTTATTTAACGCTCGCACCCTGTCGGGTTCGAGTCCCGGCGCTTTATTGAAAAAAGCACGGCACCGTGATGGTGCCGTGCTTGTGCTCTTAACTGGAGCGGGCAACGGGACTCGAACCCGCGAGTGTCAGCTTGGGAAGCTGATGCCTTACCACTTGGCGATGCCCGCATATGTGGGGGATAGTATAACGCGGTTGTCTTGTTCGATACAAGGGTGGCGATGCTTGTTTTAGCTGTGGAGATTCGTTTGAAAATCGCGTCAATTGTGGAGACGAGGACCTTTGACTTCCTGTTCTCCCTATCTTCTACCTGCACTTTTGCTTGATTGTTGTATTTGAGCTCAATTTGTCAGGAATTGGGCAAGCTTTTGGTCAGGCTCCGGTACTTACCCGCATGAACCTCGGGGGTAGCCTCATCCTACGCGTCGCAGCCTCCCCGTGCGACGCACGAGGGATAAGGAGCAGCCATGTCCAACGCACCCACGCACTCTGTCCACAGCGCAATCGCAACAGGTCCGCTGCTCCTGCTCCTCTTCCTGCTTTTCGGCTGCCTGGCACCGGGAGCCGCATTTGCCGTCGATGGCTACGACCAGCTCGGCTTCCGCACTATTAGCGATGATTGTGGACCCTTCTTCATCGGCAAGTATGAAGCTCAAGACACCTCGATTGCCTACTGCATGAACCAGGAGCGCCCCGGCCCCACCAAACCGGGCGGCCCATGGCTCAACTTTGATCAAGGCTGGGTGTGGCTCGACGACGAGTTCGCGGCAATCGTTTGTCACGGATATCCTACCGCCACGTCGTTTGGCGGTTACCATCTTTCACCCGATCGCGCCCGCGCCGCCACCCAGCTTGCCGTATGGATGCTCAACGGCACTACCCATGTCGACGGCACCTACTCCTACACGACCGCTCAGGGCAAAACCAAGAGCGGACACTTTACCGCCGACAATGAAGTCGTGGCGGCTGCGCGGTGGCTCCACGACAGCGCAAAATCAGGAAGCATCAAAGCCGCTCCGCACCGCGCGCGACGCTATCTAGGAGCCGTATCGGGCGGCAGCAAACGTCAAGACATGCTCTATGTACTGCCGGCGGTCTCTGTTTCCTTCCAAAAGCAGTCTGCTGACACCGTTATTACCAGCGGAAACAATACCTATCAGTTTACCGGGGCAACATTCGATATTTTTGAGAGCGCCAGCGGCGCGCGTGTCGGCACCATCAAGATGGACAGCAACGGTCGAGCGCAAGCAACACTCCTACCCAACACGGCGTACTACCTGATTGAAACGAAGGCGCCGGCCGGCTATGTCCCCCGTCGTGATCGCATCGCCTTTACCACGGGGAATGACGGCGGACAGGTTGCCATTGATGAACAACCTGGCACCATTACCTTGCGCATCGCAAAGCTCGATGCCGCGACGAATGTAGGCCCCCAAGTTGGAGCTTCGCTCGCAGGAGCAAAGTTCACGTGTGTGTCGCAATCAACCCCTGGATGGGCACAAATCCTCACGACCGACGAAAGCGGTCGGGCCACCCTCGCCGATGTCCCCTTAGGAACCTTTACCATCTACGAATCAAAAGCCCCCGAGGGCTACCTGCCATCCAACGACAGCTGGACCTATACCGTTGGAGCCGACCAACTCGGCGATTCAGGCGTGGTCGAGATCGAATCTCGCGTTTCCGATATCCCCATTGCGTTTAACCTTGAGATTTCCAAATTCAAGGATTACGGCAATAGCGACCAATCCGGCCTGGAGCAGCCGGCGGGTGGTGTTGTCTTTGAGGTTGTCAGCAACAGCTCTCAGCAGGTTGTTGGCACACTGACCACAAACATCTATGGCTTTGCCTCCACCAAAGATCAGCCCGAAGCATGGTTCGGCACAGGCAAGCGACCCGCCGGTGTCCACGGAGCCGTCCCATACGACCGTGCCGGCTACACGGTTCGCGAGGTTCCGGAAACCGTCCCCGAGGGTTTTAAACGTGCAGGGGAATGGACCGTCGGGGCCGATCAGATTTCCAACGGCGCCGTGCTTCAATATATCGTGGACAACCACGCTCTGTCGACGCATCTCCAGATTGTAAAACGCGATGCCCAAACAGGCGCTTCTGTTCCACTAGCCGGATTCACCTTCCAACTCCTCGACAGCAATCATGAACCTGTCTCACAAACTTGCTGGTATCCAGCACATAACGTAATGGACACCTTTACGACTGACGCGACCGGGACCGTCACACTGCCCGAATCGCTCGTGCCGGGCACCTATTATGTACGTGAAACCTCGGCCAAAGAGCCCTATCTTGTCGGCGAAGAGATCGAGGTAAACATACCCGCCGACATGAACCTAACGCCCGTTGCAATCGCCTCGTATTATGACCACGCCGCGACCGGAAACATCAGGATCGTTAAAACCGATGCCATAGACGGCAGCAGCCTCGCGGGCGCCGTCTTTGAGATCCGTGCCTCGGGTGATATCGTGCGCCCCGACGGTAGCATTGCCGCGCTCGACGGTGAGACTGTCGCTACCGTCACGACGGATGAAACTGGAGAAGCACGCGCGGACGACCTCCCGCTGGGATCTGGCACCGCACGCTACGAGGTTGTCGAGACTCAAGCGCCGGCAGGCTTCTTACTCGATCGGACATCCCATATTGTCGACCTTACTTATGCCGACCAGAAAACACCCGTTGTAGAAGCACGGCTTAACGTATCCGACGATTACACCAAGGTTGATATCTCCAAGGTCGATGCAAGCGGTGAGCAGGAAGTGGAAGGCGCACAGCTCACCTTATATGGTCCCGATAAAACCGAAATAGACTCCTGGACCTCATCCGACAAGCCGCACCGCGTCGAACATCTTGCACCTGGCACCTACTCGTTGCGCGAAATGATGTCTCCGCGGACCTATGACCTTGCCGAGGAGATAACGTTTGAAATAAAAGATACGGGAGAAGTCCAATCCGTCGCGATGAAGGATGCGCCCATCGAGATCAAGGGGCAGGTCGACAAGCGTCAGGAACTTGTCCAACCTATCGAAAAGGGCCTGTTGGCTAACGGCGATGGTAAAAACCGCGCCAGGACGCAAACCAATAGTGATGGGCTTTTCTCCTATACCATCGATGCTCGAAACGATTCCGCTACTTGGGTTGATGAGTTTACGATTACCGATGATCTTGAGTGCGCCAAAGACGGCACGGCGAGATTCATCTCAATCGAAACCACCGTCGCCATCGGCGACCTCAACGGTCTGTGCAACGTGTGGTATCGCACGACGCCGTTGGACTCGACAGACGTCGATGAACCGGCGAACGCGACACTTGACGATGGGCACGAAAATCCTTGGCTTGAGTCCGACGAAGTAAAAGAGAGCCTTGGTGAGGACTGTCGCCTCGTCGATTACGACGGCTGGCGCCTCTGGAAGGCGGATGTCTCGACCACGGAATCCACCACACTCGAGGCGGAAGAGCTCGACCTTGCATCCAATACCGTCGTAACGGGCATTCGAATTGAATACGGTGCGGTAGCTGCCGACTTTACGACTCGAAGCGATGCGGATTCTTGGACCCGCGATGATCTCAAAGATGAGCACGACGACCTTGACGATGCCAAAGCAATCCTTGGCACAGACGCTCGGGGCGCAGTCGTGCACATGCAGGCAACGTCGGCTTATACGCCCCAAACCGCACTCACCAACAGCGCGCGCGTCGATCTTTGCCGCAACGGCGGCGGCGATAAACTTGAGTCACATGACGAGGACCGTGTCATTCAACGCTGTACCCTACCGCAGGGCCTACCGGCAACAGGATCAGTTCCCATCGCCGCTTGCATCACCGCGCTCCTGACCTCGGGTGCCGCAGCCCTATGGTTCGCTCGCCTTAGGTCGATCCCAAAGAACCGCTAGCACGATGAAAAAGCGGGCGAGCCAGTCCCCCGGCTCGCCCGCTTTCAATCATGTAAATCGCCGTATCTACTCTGCAGACGAAGATCCACCATCAACGATTGCCTGCTCGGACTCAGGAATCCCATCGGCACCCGTGCTCTGTTCTTGCTCCACCTCTTCGCTGATTGCGGAGGCGGGGGTCGAGCCCTTCGCACCCACGATGTAGGCAGCCCCAAATCCTAACGCAATGGCAATCAAGGTCAAAATCACGTAGACAGGCCAATGGCGCTTAATATACGAAAACACGTTGACTCCTTAGAGCTCCGTCTACGAACGGCGGATAACCTCGGTCACGACCTCGGATACCGTAGCAATGTTCGTCGGGTTGACATTGTGGGGCAGGTCGTCCTCGGTACGAGCGCAAGCCAGACGCGTGCCGTCCACGCCGGCGATCGTGAGGGCTCGGCGGCTCGCCTCGAGCGCGGCATAGGCATCGGTCTTGGCATAGGGCATCTCGAGCGCGCCACAATCGACATGGAACGACTTGCACACCTTGCTGACCAGGTTCATGATGCGGCAATCGCCCTTGAGCAGCTGCTGTTCGCCCTCGACCGTCACCACCGAAAGCCTACCGGCGCCGACGGATTCAAGATTGATGAAGAATACGCCGCGGAGCTTATCGCGATGCGAAGCCAAGAAGGCCTTCATGCCGGCGCCATCACAATCCGAGGCGCCCGTTGCCACAAACCAGATATCGTGACCGAGCAGCTCATCATCGCCCATAGAGGCGACAGCCGAGAGCATATCTTCGGAAGAAGCGCCATCGGAAGACGTAGCGCCGCCCTTCCAGCCATCGTTATCGTCCTCGAAGTTATCCCACGAACCGATACCGCGACCGGACTTCTTGGCATCGTAATCGTCTTCGACGCCCAGCCAATCACTCATGCTGTCCTGCTCGTTTTTCTTTTTACGACCGAACAGGCCACCCAGGCCGCGTTTGCGAGACTTGGGTGCCGCCGGGGCGGGAGCCGAAATGGTCTCGATCGGCTGCGCGCCCGACGCAACGGGCATAGAAGGCGCAACGGGTGCCGATGTGGGTTCGGGACCCTGGGCCGTAGCAAAGGGGTCGTTGACCTGGGCAGAGGGATCGGGAAGGTCGAACAGCGACGTGCGAGACGCAACGTTTGCCTGCTTCATAGACGGCAGCGACGGATCGGGGACCGAAGCCAGCGGAGACGAGGAAGGTGCAGGCGACGGTGCCGACGCCGGATCGGGAACATTCATCTGCGGACGCGGCGATGCCTGGGAGGAAATCTGGGCCATAAGGGAATCGACCGTTTCGTCCTGGGTGGGAGCGACATCGGCAACCGTGGCACCGGAACCACTCGGGGTCGGCATGGTGAAAATCTGCGTGGAGTAAGGCCTCGACTCATCCGTCTCGGGAGTCTCGGAAACCGCAGGCACTTCCTCCTGCTCGACCTCGGTCGAATCACCTTGATCGGCTGCCACGTATTGCTCTTCGTCAGAGTTGACCTCGACGGACTCGTCCTCGGCGGCATCTTGGATTTCGGCAGCATCAATGGGCTCGTCATCGTCTGCCGCGTCGCCCTGCTCATCGGAAAAAGGGAGGGGCTCGGCAATTGCGGTGCCTTGCTTTTCAAACGTTATCGTGGAATCGAACTGCGCGGCATCAAACGACATGGTGCTATCGACGTGCTGCTGAGCCTCGAAAGACGTTGTTGCCTCAACAACATCCGCTGACGTCGGTTGCTGGGACTCAAAGGACGTCGTAGCTTCGGCAGCGTCGACGGGCCCGGACTGCATAGCCTCGTTCTGCTCAAACTCTTGCGCCGCGCGCTCACGTGCCGCCTCGGCTGCCTGCTGCTGAGCGATAGCCTCCTGCTCGGCAGCCTCGCGTGCGGCAGCGCGCTTCTCCTCGAAATCGTCGACAAATTTCTTGCCCTTTGCAAGCGCACCCTTAAAGAAGTTGGAAGCGCTGGCGCCAATCGACGAGAACGCGGATGCAATGTCGGCATGGGGCGTTGCCGCGGGAATCTCGGCCGAGAAATCAGTATCGCTCTCGTAAGACACGCGCCTCGGCTGTTCAACGTAATCGTCGTCAGACTCGTCCGCAACGTCTTGCGCCGGCGCGGCGGGAGCCAAAATGTCCAGTCCTGCCGCGGGATCGATCGCGGACACCGCCTCGGGCTCGGCAACGGCAGCGGCAACCGCGGCAGACTCATCATCCACGGTGACAGCGGGCGCAGGTGCAGTCACGACGGGGGCAGGCTCGGGCTCAAACGTCGGTTCCTCGCCCTCCTCGTAATCGAGCGTGCAGGACTCGGGAAGCATTCCGAGCGCACGGATGGCATCCGAACCAAAGCGGATGTTGCCGGCGGCATTGCGATAGAGCTTGGGCTCGGGCTCGGCCGCGACAGGCTCCTCCACCGGCTCGACAGCGGAAACCTCGTCATTGAACTCTTCGGCCTGGACAGCCTGATTCTGATCCTCGGGCACGATGGCGCCAATCAGCGTCTCGTCGGCAGACGCACCCTCAAAGCCCTCGATCTGCTCGTCGAAAGCCTCGCCCTGTTCGGGCTCAGTCTGAGTGTCGGGAGCAATCGGCTGACCGAACTCGTCCTCGGCGTAGGTAGGCTCTTCGTACTCGATGGTGTTGCCGTAGTCGTTTTGCTGCTGGGCCGCGGCATACTCCGCCGCTGCACGCGCCATTTCCTCGGCACGACGCTTTTGCTCCCCAAAATAGGTATCGAACGGAACATCGTCGGGAAACTCGTTTTCGCCCTGGAAGGGAGCAACGTTGTCCATAACGCCGAGCATAGCGGCGACAGAAGACTTGTTGCACACCGCGCCGGACGTATAGGGAAGAATGTGGCGGTTAGAGATGATGTTTGCCGCGTTGGCAAGTGCAACGAGGGAAGCGAGGATCGCGACAATCCACAGCAGAACCTTGAGCGCGCCGGGGAGCGGCAGGATACGCAGGATGGCAACGGCAGCAGGGGCAACCGTGGCAACGGGCAACAGCTTGGCGATGAGCGCACGATACGAAGCATAGGGCTCGCGGGCGAGCAGCTCAGCACGGGGAGAGTCGTAGTGTGCGACAACGACCACCGGGCGGTTGCGCGGAGACGCGAGCGGGCCCGAGGCCTTGTGGTAGGCGATGACATTTTGGCTCACGCCCGTCTTGCCCAGGCGCGAAACCACGGGGTGGCCCGTGCGCTCGAGCACGTAAAGAACGGCGCCGACAATGGCCAGCAAGGTGCCGACCAAGCCGATACCGCCGCCGATGCCCATCAGCAGGGCGCCGGCAAACGCAAGAATACCGGTAACGGCAAATGCCAATCTACTGGGCGCCGGGGCATTGAACTCCTGAACCTCGGGGTCAAAGCCGTGGTTGCGGAAGATCTGAGCGATATCCTCGGCAGCCAAGCGCTCTTCTTCGCTGCATGCCGGCGTAATGCCGGTGTTCTGCAGCAGGTGGTTAATATAGTTCTGGGTGTTCGCCATGTGCGCTCCACATCCATAATCCGACAAATAGGCCCAATGCATGCACATTAGAACCGTATATAGTCGAAAGTATACCCCGAGCGAGCGCAAACGACCGAATTCGGGCCATCTTAACGCCTCGAGCGGACAAGGATATAGCCTAATCTCCATATCGGACTAAAATCATGGCAGCAAACCACCTTCTCATGCGAGGACTCTATGACGGCAAGCGACGCGACCGCGACAATTAAAAAGGGAAGTTCGGAGCCCAGTTTCGATAAAACGGCTCAGCGCATCCTCAACCTTTTCTTTGTGCTCAACAGCTCCCCCGAACCGCTGACGACCGAGCAGATTGTCTTGGATTCTGACCTGGGATATGGCTCGGGCAACATCGACTCGGATAAGCGCAAGTTTCGGCGCGATCGTGACAAACTGCTCGAGCGTGGCATCTTAATCAAGGAGGTTCGCCCCGCCGGTGCGCAGGAGACCGAGGAAAGCTCGTGGACAATCGACCGCGAGCACACGTTTGCTGCAGGCGGCCTCATCACCGCAGACGACGCCGATATCCTGCTCAACGCCATCGACCAGACGCTAGCGGCCGGCTCATCCACCTTCTCCGCGCCGCTTGCCGATATTCGCTCCAAGATTGCCTATCTCACCGGTGGGACGACGGTGGACGAAACACCGATTCGCCGCTCTCCCACCGTCGATGCGGTATGGAGCGCCTTTGCCGAGCGATGCGCGCTGCGATTTTTATATCAGAACGGACGCGGCGAGCAGAAAGAACGTACCGTCTGCGTCTACGGCATGTTCGAGCGCGAGGGCGTGGCGTACTTCTGCGGCCTCGACAATGTCACCGACGACATCAGGACATTCCGCTGCGACCGTATCGTTCGCGCTTGGCGTCCTTCGAAGGCCTACGCCATCCCTGCAGACTTCAATCTCAACGACTATCTGTTCTTTGAATTCGATTTTGCCGACCGACCGCCCGTTGCAGCCACGTTCTCGTTCGGTCCTCAGACGCAGATCGATATGATCAACGGCCTCACGCGCGGGCGAGGTGAGCTCGCACACACCGATGCGGGATGGACCTGGACCGTTGACGTGCGTGACCTTGAAGCCGCCGCCTCATTTTGCATGGCCCACGCCATGGACGGCATGAGGCCCATGGCCCCCAAATCGCTCAAGCAGGCGTGGAACCACCTCATTGAAAGGACGGTGCACGAGCATGCCCGTGCGTAAACTCACCAGCGAGCAGAGACTCTCGCGAGCCATCGACATCATGGAGGCCCTCTACGCCGCCGGCGAGAGCGGCATGACACGAACCGAGATTTGCGGCCGCTTTGACATCACGGGAGTATCGCTCGACGAAATTCTCGAGATCGTCTCGACGCTCGCGGACCGAGAATCGGGTGCGCGCATCATCTGCGAATGCCACGGCGAGCGCGTGGCCCTCACTGGTGACGCCGGGCGCGTGCTACCGTTGCGCCTGAGTGCCGCCGAGGGCGCTGTGCTCAACCATGAACTTGAATCGTTGGAGATCGAGCCGCAGACGGCAGCTCGGATTCGACATGCCCTTCTACCCGAAGAGCTCGGCTATAACCAGCGCGTCTTTGACACCGTCAACCACGGGTCGCACTGGCAGCAGCTGAGCTGCGCCATTCAGGACGGCGTTCGCTGCCGCATCTCGTATCGCTCGATGGACGATGCACGGCCACGCGAGCGTCTGGTCGACCCCTTGCGCATTACGGTAAACGGCGACCAAACATACCTGATTGCCTGGGACATCGCAGTCGATGAGCAGCGCACCTATCGCATGGATAAAATCGAGGGACTCGCCTTGACGGAAGACTCCGTCGTGCCTCACACACCGGGCGTCGCATCCCTCCACGATTCCCTTGCCCGGACGCAGCGTAGCGCAAAGCTCTTGATGCCATTCGATATGGCGGAGCATCTGGACTGGGCCGGCATCACCCTAATCGAGCGCAGCGGGGCAGACATGGCAACGGTAACCGTGCATTACGGCTCCGAGCGTTGGCTACTGAGCCAGATAATCGCAGCGGGCGGAGCCATCCGCATCTTGGATGACCCCGCCCTGTCAAAGCGTCTGTGCGATATGACAAAAACCCTCGTCTGTCCGCTTTAGCGTCGCCGTTCGTGGCGTGCGCGCCACAGTTGCAGATAGTGACCGATCTGCGCCGATTCGATGCGCTGGTAGGAGCTCGTGGGCAGCGACGTTAAGAACTTCTTTCCGTAGCCCTTCGTCACCAGGCGCGGGTCGGCCAGAATCAGCACGCCGCAATCGGTCGACGAGCGGATAAGGCGCCCGGCCGCCTGCTTGACCTCGAGCACCGCCTCGGGCAGCGAATAGCGCGCCCAAGCGCGGTCTTCGCGCAGGTTGCGCTCGCACGAGAGCGGGTCCGTGGGGCTCGAGAACGGCAGCTTGGGAATGATGACGCAGCGCAGCGTCTCGCCGCTGGCGTCAAACCCCTCCCAGAAGGCCTTAAGCGCAAAAAGCGACGAGGTCGGCTCATTGATAAACCGGTCGCGCAGGCGACGAGGAGATGAGTTGCGCTGCTGGCAGTTGAGCTCCAGACCCGCACGGGCCATCTTGGGCTCAACGCGGGCGTACAGGTCTTCCATGTCGCGCCGATTGGTGAACAACGTGAGCACCGATCCGCCCATGGCAAGATGGGCGTCGACCAGCACGCGCTCGAGCGCCGTAAGATAGCTCTCACGATCGCGCGGATCGGGGATATCGCCCGCAACGACTACAGCCATGTTCGAATCGAAGTCGTAGCTCGAGTCCAAGTGCAGCGATGAGGATGTTGAAGCACCGATGCGATCGAGGCCGACCGCGTGGTTAAAGTGTTCAAAGCTTTTGGACACCGTCATGGTCGCCGAGGCAAAGATAGCCGTGTGAACCTCGGGCAGCCATTCGGTTGCCAAGGCCTCGCCAATGTCGATGCGCTCTGCGGTCATCGACTCTCCGCCGGCACGCAGCCTGCGATTGACCTGCAGCGAATACACATAGTGTTCATCGGTGCCATCAATGATGAGTTTGAGGTTCTCGGCCAGCTCGTGCAGGCGGCGCGAGATATCACCCAGGTCGACAACAACCTCGGGTTTGTCGCCGGCGACGGCTTGTACCAGCGCGTCGACGCTCTTGTCAGCCTGTTCCAATGCGTCGATGGCAGTGTAGGCCGACTGCAAGAAATCATGCCAGTCGTCAGATTCGCGCAACTCGGGGCCAATCCATAGATTGGCATTGTCATAACCCCCACGGGCACGGCGGCCGAGCTCGCGAACGCCATCGAACACGTCGGCGATTGCCATGCTCGCGCGCGCAACCGTCGACGTCGCCTTGGCAGTAAGGCCCAAATAGAGCGTAGAGCCCTCGGAGGTTGCCAAATCACGGGAAACCTGGCTTAGCGCGCCGGTGCTCGAGCCGCCCAGGCGCTCAAACAGAACGCGTGATTCGTCCGCCGACACCACGCGCGCCCACTGACGGCGCGCCTCGCGCTCGATGGAATGGGCCTCGTCGATTACCCAATGACGAATCGGAGGTAAAATCCTGCCCTCGGCCGCGACATTGCGGAACAGCAGGGAATGGTTGGTGACCACCACATCGGCATGCGCCGCACGACGGCGAGCGCCGTGGACCAAACATTTATCAGGGAAAAACGGGCAGAGGCGACGAGCACACTCGCGCGAGGCCGTCGTAAAGTCGGGGCGGTTGACGCTGCGCCACCGAATGCCGAGCGAGTCGAGGTCGCCATCGGCTGATTGGCAGACGTACGCCATAATGACCGCGACCGCCGTGAGCGTGTCCGCCGGATCGCGCTTGGTGGTAATCTCGACCTGGCCTCGACTCATGCGCTCAAGCTTGCGCAGGCACGGATAGTGGTCATAGCCCTTGAGAGCGCAAAATGACAGACCACCGTCCAGTTGCTCGGCAAGTTTTGGCAGCTCATGGTACATGAGCTGGTCGGCAAGATTGTTCGATTTGGTCGCAATACCAACCGTGATGTTGTTACGGCGCGCTGCCTCGGCAAAAGGCACCAGATAGGCCATCGATTTGCCGACGCCCGTGCCCGCCTCAATTACACGATGGGTGCCCGTGACCAGCGCATCGCGGACCTCGAGCGCCATCGCGATCTGCTCATCACGCGGCTCGTAGGTGGGATACATGCGATTGACCAGGCCACCTGGCGCATAGTCTGCTTCAATCTCCTCACGACTCGGCATCTTGAGGACCGGCAGTTCATCGGCGTCCACCCGATCGTCGGCGCGATCGGCCTTGAGAACGTCAGCACGAGCGGCGCTGAGAGAGAAGATAGAGCCAGGGTTCTGCCCTGCCAAGAATGAGAAGATAGGACGATAGGACCAAGGCACGTCCGGATGCATGTCGGCTAGGCGCGCCATGAGGCCCTGGGGCAAGTCGGTGAGTGCCACGAGCAACACGCGCCATACGCCACACAGGGCGTCGACGTCGGCATTGGCACGGTGTGATACCGAGTCACAGCCAAACAGATCGGCCATAAAAGACAGCTTGTGCGAAGCCAGGCGCGGAAGCGCGATGCGCGACAGCGCCAGCGAATCGATCCAAATATCGCTCACGTTGACGCCGCCTTTGACCGATTCGATAAACGAGCGGTCGAACGTGGCGTTATGTGCGATCACCGGGCAACCACCGACAAAATCGGCGAGGGCGGCGACGGCCTCAACGGCCGACGGGGCATCTGCCACATCGGCATTTGTAATGCTCGTGAGCTCGGTAATCTCGGCGGGAATCAGCTGTTTGGGATGCACAAAGGTATCGAAGCGGTCGACGACCTCGCGGCCCGAAAGACGGGCCGCCGAGATCTCGATCAGCTCATTGTCCTGCACCGAAAGACCCGTGGTCTCGGTATCGAGAACAATCACATCTTCCTCGATAAGGCCGAAGGACTGCGTTTTGGCGCGTTCGGCAAGCGTGGCATAGGAGTCGATGACAAACTGCGGCGTTCCTGACGAAACCGCGTCCTCGATTAGCATGCAATGCCCGCTCGACGAAGACCCATACGGATCAGGCTGTCACAGACCTGCGGGAACGTCATGTCGTCGGTGTGGCGGATCTCATCCGGATACAGCGACGTATCGGTCATGCCGGGAATGGTATTGGTCTCGAGGATAACGGGGCCGTCCTCGCTCACGATAAAATCGCTGCGCGAGATGCCCAGGCAACCGAGGGCCTTGTGAGCGGCACAGGCAAGCTCCTGGGCACGAGCATAGTTCTCGGGTGAAATCTGCGCCGGAATACGATGGATGTCCGTAGGGTCGACATATTTCACGTCCAGATCGTAGAACTCGCAGTCCTCGGGCTTACGGATCTCGACGATCGGCAGGGCGCGCACGTTATCCTCGCCGTATACGCCAACGGTGATCTCGGTACCCTCGATGCACTTCTCGACCAGCACTTTGTCGCCGTACTCAAACGCCTTGGCGATTGCCGCGGGCAGCTCGGAGGGCTCATGGACCAGGGAAATGCCATAGCTGGAACCGTTGACGGCCGGCTTCACAAAGCAGCGCTCGCCACAAACCTCTACGATATGATCGATATCGACTTCATCGCCCACCTCGAGCGCAAGGCCGGGGGCAATGGGAATGCCCGCCTTGGCGTACAGGAGCTTAGAGACCTCCTTGTCGGCACCGCAGGCGCTGGCAAGCACGCCCGAGGCCGTGTAGGGGATACCCAGGGTCTCCATGGCGCCCTGCATGGCACCATCCTCGCCGCCGGCACCGTGCATGGCGATAAACGCCACGTCAAAGCCGCCGGTCGCCATGGTTACCATAAAGTCATCAGCGGCCGTATCGAGCAGCTCCACCGAGGTGTAGCCGGCTTCCTTCAGTGCCACCACGACGTTCTTACCCGAATTGAGCGAGATCTCGCGCTCAGCGGAATGACCGCCCGCCAAGACCGCTACGTGCATGTTCTCTAGGCTTTTACCCGGCATGGGCAGACTCCTCCTCTATAATTTCTGCAGCTGATACCATATTGTAGCGATACCCTCTACGTTTCCCCAAAATCGAAAGGCTTCCATGAATCCCAGGACTAAATCTCAGGACATTCGCGACTTGAGCCAAAACGATATTCGCGAGCTCGTGGCCGAACTTGGCCAGCCCGCCTTCCGCGCGAAGCAGCTCATCGAATGGGTCTTTGAGAAGAACGTTTGTTCGTTTGACGACATGACCAACCTTCCCAAGGCTTTCCGCGAGCAGCTTAAAGAGGCTTTTGCCTTTGACACGCCGACTGAACTCACCAAGCAGGTTTCCAAAGATGGCTCGCGCAAGTATCTGCTCGAGTACCACGACGGCGTTTCCGTCGAGACTGTCGGCATGCCCCGTCGCAACAAGCTTTCCGTCTGCGTTTCCACCCAGGCAGGCTGTGGCATGGGCTGCGCCTTTTGCGCTACCGGTCTCAACGGCCTCAAGCGTTCTCTGACCGCTCAAGAGATCGTCGACCAGGTACTTCATGTATCCAACGACTTTGGCGAGCGCGCCACGAGCGTTGTCTTCATGGGCCAGGGCGAGCCGTTTGCCAACTACGACGAGGTTCTCAAGGCGCTGCGAATCCTCAACGACCCCGACGGCATCGGTATCGGCGCTCGTCACCTCACCGTCTCTACCAGTGGCGTTATTCCCGG
>CABUUG010000013.1 GCA_902494605.1 uncultured Collinsella sp. | reverse complement strand
GACTTGAGCTTTGTCGACCCGCCCACGTTCTCGAACTCGTCCAAGATGGGCCGCCGCACCTGGGATGTCCAGCGCGACCATGTTGAGCTTTTGGCCGGCGTATCGCGCCTGCTCGCACAGGGCGGCCACGCCATCTTTAGCTGCAACCTGCGCGGCTTCCGCCCCGAGACACGCAAGCTCGCGCGCGCGGGCGTGGTGCTGGAGGACATTACGGCGCAGACCATCCCCGAGGATTTCGCACGCAACCAGAAGGTGCACCACTGCTATATCGTGCGCCGCCTGCCCATTGAGGACGCCATGGCCGAGGTCGGCTTTAGCGCCGAGGAGATTGCCGAGCGTGTCGAGGAGCTGCGCAACCCCGAGGCCCGCAAGCCTCGCGCGGCAGTACCCGCGCACGCGCAGGCCGGAGACCGAGGGCCGCGCGGCGACGGCAAACCCTCCCCCGCCGGCAAGCCCAAAAAGAAGAAGTTCTACGCCAGCAAGCCCAAGGGCAAATAACAAAGTTGCGGTGGAATACGGACTGTTTTACCTGGAATTAGGCAAATATAGACCGTATTTCACCGCAACTCATAGTGGGATGGCGGACGCCGTCCTACCCTTGGGTGACCAGGCGATAGCCGATACCCACGTGCGTTTGGATATAGCGCGGGTGCGCGGGGTCGGACTCGATCTTCTTGCGCAGCGTGCCCATAAAGACGCGCAGGCTCGCCAGGTCGCTCTTAGTTGCCGTGCCCCAAATCTCGTGCAGGATAAACTGGTGCGTTAGTACCTTGTCGGCGTTATGTGCCAGCAGGCACAAGAGCTTGTACTCAATCGGCGTCAGATGCAGCTCCTCGCCATCCATCGTGGCAATGCCGGCATCAAAGTCGATATGCAGCTCACCGGTATCGAACGAGCCCTCGGAGGCAACACCACCCGTTTGCGCATACGAAAGGCGCCTGAGCGTCGTGCGAATGCGTGCAAGCAGTTCCTCGACCGAAAACGGCTTGGTCAGGTAGTCATCGGCGCCGGCATCGAGCGCGCGAATCTTGTCCGCGTCCTCGCTGCGCGCCGAGACCACGATGATCGGCATGCCCGACCATGCGCGCACCGACTCCACCACCTTGACGCCGTCCATATCGGGCAGGCCCAGATCGAGCAGCACGATGCTCGGTGCCTGCGATGAGGCGGCGGCGATGGCGGCATGGGCGGTCTCCACAGCCATATGACGCAAGCCGTGCGCCTCGAGCGCGGCAACGATAAGGTTGCGGACAGCGGGGTCGTCCTCAACGACCAAGATGAGCGGTTTTACGGCAGAGTTCGGCACAGCGCTACTCCTTATCAAACGAAACATCGGCGACGGGAAGCTCAATCGTAAAGACCGAGCCGTGCGGGTCCGCCGCGGCAACCTCTATGCTACCGCCATGCGCCAGCACAATGGAGCGGCAGAGCGAAAGCCCCAGGCCAACGCTGCGGTGGCTGTCGGCCAGGCCATGGTTGGCGGTATAGAACGACTCAAAGATGCGTTCGCGATCCTCGGGTGCGATGCCCGGACCATCATCGGCCACCGAGCACGCCACGCGTCCATCGTCGACGCTAATCGAAATCATGATATGCGAGCCTGCGGGCGTATAGGTGATGGCGTTGTTCACCAGATTGACCACCAGCTGCACCATCAGGCGCGCATCGACGTTGACGAGCGCCGGCTCATCGCACGCCACCACCTTAAGGTCGTGCTCGCGCACGGCAGGGTTCACGTGGCGCAGCGCCTCCTCGACGATATCGTCCATGAGCTCGAGTGTGGTCGACAGGCGCATACCGCCACCCTCGAGCTTGGTGATGGCGAGCAGGTTCTCGACGGTGGCGTTGAGCCATTGCGCATCCGAGCGAATGGAAAGGAGCAGGCCGCGGCGCGTCTGGGCATCGAGCACCGCGGTGCCGGTCGAGCCCTGATCGAGCAGGACATCGGCGTTGCCCGAAATACTGGTGAGCGGCGTACGCAGATCGTGCGAGATGGAGCGCAGCAGGTTGGCGCGCAGCTGTTCGTTTTTGGCGAGCACCGCCGCCTCCTCGCGGGCCTCCATGGCGCGGGCGCGATCGAGTGCCAGCTCGCCTTCGCTCACGATGGCATCGGCAAGTGTTCGCTCCTCGTGCGTCAGCACGTCGGGCTCGGCAACGATAGCCAGCACGCCCACCACCGAGGCGGGGTCGCCCGAGCGCGCGAAGCCGTCGCCTGTGCGAACCGTCAGGTAGATGCCATAAAACGCCGAGCCGCCAAACGTGGCGTCGAGCGGCGTTCCCACATAGGCGGATGCCGAGAGCCGCGGCGGCATCTGCGGCGCCAGTTCGTGCACCGGCGCAGCATCGCCCACGGCCGTGTATGTCGCACGCGGCAGCAGGTCATCGCCCTCGGCGTCGGCGCTGTACCACACGACCGGACAGCCCGAAAGACGCGCCAGCTGCGTGGCCATGGCATGGACAATCTGCTGCTGATCGGCGCACCGCTGCAGCATGCGGTTGGTCTCGAGCACCATATGCGTGCGGCGGTCGCTGGCGGCAGCCTGTGCCAAGGCACGGCGCAGGGCCAACGCAATCGAGCTCGACACAAGCGAGACCACGAACATGATGAAGAACATGCCGGGATAGCCGCGGTCGATAAGCGACAGCGAGTAGCGCGGGTCGACAAACAAGAAGTTGTAGAGCGCCACGGCGGCAGCCGAGCTCAGCAAGCAATACAGGCGACTCCAGGTAAAGAATGCGCACAGCTGAACGGCGAACACATAGACGATCATGATGCTCGGCGCGAGACCCGGATGGTCGAGCAGCGCGCCCACAATCGTCGCCGCGACCAGCAGCCCCACCGATACGCAGGCGTCATACAGAGGAGTGCGGCGCGTCAGCGTTGTGCGCCGCCACCAAAAGCTATCGGCAATATCGCCGTCCGTACGGACGTCCATCAGTGCCCCGCCCCTCTCTCAAAAACAAAAACCACCACAAAGGGACAGGCACCTTTGTGGTGGTTTCCCTTGTGGTGGTTCCAAGTGTATAGCCTTTGCAACCGACGGTCGCTAGACAAACAGCACGTGCGCGAGCAGGGCACACACGCACACCGCTCCAAATACCAGTGCCACGATCGAAATTACGCGATCGGCCATATCCATGTTGGCACGGTTCGTCAAAAACCGATCTTCGGCGGCGTCAGCGCGTGCCTCACGTACCAGCTCGGCAACCACCTCGCGGCCATCAAGCATCTTTGCATCCATGTTTGCCTCCCCGGTCTCAATCTTGTCCATCGAAAACCAACTCCGTGCAACCCGTCGGCGCCTACGGCCGCTCGTTGGGGGCCAGGCGCTGCATCTTGTTCACGGCCTTGAACTTGGTGAACAGCGGCACGTACTCAAAGCTCACGTTGGAGTTCTCCAGGCCGTACCAGCGTGCAG
This sequence comes from uncultured Collinsella sp., assembly GCA_902494605.1. Lineage (GTDB taxonomy): Bacteria > Actinomycetota > Coriobacteriia > Coriobacteriales > Coriobacteriaceae > Collinsella. The sequence continues at coordinate 19,962 of CABUUG010000013.1, read as the reverse complement.
GGGTGCCGGCGGCGCGGCGGATGATGTACTTGAGCGTGATGGCCGTACGCTCGCTCGGCTCCACATCGCTTTCAGGCGCCAGAAGCTTACGAATCAGGACGAACTTGAACGTACCGATGTTGCCCGGATCCTTGTAGACCGAGTAGTCATGCGTCTGCGCCGGCAGCTCGCCGGTGGCAGCCAGGTCCTGAACGACCTGACGCAGATAGGCATTGACGCGCTGGTTAATCTTGTAGCCCAGGTACAGATGCACGCGGAACACGTAGTCGGTGCCGAACGTCTCGACCGAATAGGCAAAGGTATGCGGCTCGTCCATGGTCTCGACATTCACGAACCACCAGGCGCGGGCGCGCTTGGGATGCTTGTCCAAGATCGAGTAGACGATATCGCGGTCGATGTAATCGGTATGGGTGTCCTTGGTCAGGTACACGACGTTGTCGCTCAGGCGCTCGTAGCGATCGTCATCGCGCAGGCGCTTGAGCTGCGGCAGGTAGCTGCGCAGCGGCAGCAGCGTAAACTGGCGCTGCTCAACAGCCGTGCCGTTGTACCAGCACACCATGATGCCCATGATGAGTGCAGCCATGAGGATGGTGAAGTAGCCGCCGTGGAAGAACTTGGTGAGCGAGCTCACGAAGAAGAAGCCTTCGAGCAAAAGGAAGAAGGCTGCGAAGATCCACGGAGCAACCTTGAGCTTGCGCTCCTCGTGCAGGTAGAAGAAGAGCAGCAGCGTGGTGCACATCATTGTCAGCGTAATGGCAAGGCCGTAGGCGGCTTCCATATGCGCCGAGTTCTGGAACAGCAGTACCACGATGACGCAGCCGACAAGCATGACGTTGTTGACCATGGGGATGTAGAGCTGGCCCTTGGTCTCGGCAGGGTAGAAGACCTGCATGTGCGGCATGAGATCCAGACGGCTGGCCTCGGACACCAGCGAGAATGCGCCGGTGATGAGCGCCTGCGAGGCAATGATGGCCGCGACGGTGGAAAGGCCGACGGCAAACGGGCGCAGACCCGGGGCGAGCATCTGGTAGAACGGGTTGAGGTCGGCAATGCCCATGAGCTCGGGGTTGGCAGCGTTGTTCATAAGCCAAGCGCCCTGGCCCATATAGGAAAGCAGCAGGCAGCACTTAACGAACGGCCAGGTAGCGTAGATGTTGCCGCGGCCGACGTGGCCCATGTCGGAGTAGAGCGCCTCGGCACCGGTGGTGGCGAGGAAGCAACTGCCCAGAATCATGATGCCCGCGTGGTTGTTGGGGCTCAGCAAAAAGGCGATGCCACGCACCGGGTTGAGGCACAGCAGCACGGCGGGGTGCTGGAAGACAAAGAACAGACCCGTGCCGCCCAGGAACAGGAACCACAGCGTCATGATGGGGCCAAAGGCGTGACCGATCTTGGCCGTACCGATACGTTGCACCAAGAAGAGCACGATGATGATGGCGAGCGTAATGGCGACGACGCGGCCCTGGTCATCGCCCAGCACGGCATGGACCGCCGGGATGGTGCGCAGGCCCTCGATGGCCGTGGTAACGGTAACGGCCGGCGTCAGGATGCCGTCGGCGAGCAGCGCGGCGCCACCCAGCATGGCGGGGATGATAAGCCACTTGCCACAGCGCTTGACCAGGCTGTACAGGGCAAAGATGCCGCCCTCACCATGGTTATCGGCGCGCAGCGAGATGAGCACATACTTGATGGTGGTCAGCAGCGTGACCGTCCACACGACAAGGGAGAGCGCGCCGAGCACGAACTCCTCCGTCACGCTTCCGATGCCGCCGTTGCCGGCAACGAGCGCCTTGGTTACATACATAGGGCTGGTGCCGATATCGCCGTACACCACGCCCAGCGTGACGAGCATCGCCGAGATGCTCACAGGAATCGCAGCGTGCGAGGCTGCCTCCTTGGCCTTTTGTTCCATAAGCCGGTTTCCTCCCAACTTTAATGTTCGAAGGGATTATAGGCAATCGGCCTGCGCTTGCACGGCACCGTTTTCCCAGCTAGATAAACATTTATACGGCCTTTAGGCCACCGCGGCGATATGGAATGTGACAAAGGGACCGTCCCTTTATCATATCCGTCATTTTCCGAGCCAATTTTTGAACCACCACTCCATGGATCGGCTCATCTCGGCCATAAAGGGGCTCGTGTGCTTGCGGGTATAGATGTCCACGACGCGCTCCCCCACCTCGCGGGCATGCGGGCGGAACATCGCGTCCATCTCGGCCACCTGCGCGTCCATAGTCGCAGCATCGGCGCGGCAGTAGCGCTCCTCGTGCACCAGGTTCACCACGGGATGTGCAATCGCCGGACGCTCCTTACGGGGCGTGCCGATGATGAGCATCGACAGCGGCATGGTATAGGGCGGCAGGCCCAGCAGCTCGGCCACTTCTTCGGCGTTCTCCACGATGTCGCCAATGTAGCAGCTCCCCAGGCCCAGGGCCTCAGCGGCGACCATGGCGTTTTGCGCGGCGATCACGGCGTCCTGGGCCGCGATGGCAAAGTCGCCCAAACCCGGCGCGCGGCGGGGCGCCTTGCCCGTGCGCTCGACAAACTCGGGCTCAAAGCAGCCCACGTGCTCAAACAGATCGATCCACTTGGCATAATCGACCACAAATATTAGTGCCCAGGGCGCCTTGGCGATCATGGGCTGGTGGTCGCACAGGTCGGCCAGACGGTCGAGCGTAGCCTGCTCACGAATGCTCACGATGGAATACATCATCATGGCGCCCGCCGACGGCGCGCGACTCGCCGCATGCAAAATCGCCGCCCGCTGCTCGTCGGTCACCGCCACGGGGCGGTCGTCGTCATCACGCGCGAAGGCACGCGTGGAGGAACGGTGCTCCAACGTGTCCAGCACCGCATTGCCCGTAGTCTCGACCGGATAGCCGTTCGCATCCACAGCCTTGGTGCAAACCTGCTCGTTCATCGCCTCATCCTCGCTAATTCTTTAAGAAGCCTTTACGTTTCCGTGTAATTCCCGTCCATTATCGCGCAGGTCGCCACTACATTGCGCCACACCGCCACACGTGCGCGTTAATATGGCTGGTTGTTGTGCGCAGACACCAATTGCAGCGCATATCTTGGTAACAATCGGGTAAACCCCCGCTTTCGTACGTTTTAGTTTGTGAGGAGTCTCAGCATGTTCGCTGCCGCCATCTCGCTTGTCGGTCTTGCGGCGACCGTCTACCTTGTCTTGCGCGAGGCCAAGGCCATTCGCGCTCAGTCGGGCACCGTCACCAAGGGCGCCTTCGCCTGGAGCGTCTCCTTCGGCCTGTTCCAGCTCTTTTTGACCATTTGGGGCGCCATTGGCCTCGTCGCCCAAAACGAGCCGCTCGCCTTTGTGATGCTCATCCTGACCAACGCCATCCTCACCGGATGCGCCTGGGCCAGCATCGCCCGCGATCGCATCGCCCCGCGCGTCTTTGCGTTCGCCAAGCCCGACGCCCCCGCCCCCACCGGCAAGCTCGCCCGCCTGCGCGGCGCCTTTGTGGGCAAACCACTCGTCGCCGCCGTCCTGTGCCTGCTGCTCGCCGGCGTCTTTGCGCTGCTGGGCATGGAGGTCTCGTCCAACCACGACTTTACCTGGGTCTACCCCCTGTGCATCCTGCTCGAGTGGGCCATCATCACCGTGCTCATGATCGGCTTGTTCTTCCTGTTCCAGCGCCACGGCGCAGCTCCCGCGGTCCTGGCCTTTGCCCTCTTTGTCCTGGGCATTGCCGAGTTCTTCGTCATCACGTTTAAATCCATGCCCATCCAGCCGGGCGACCTTTCGGCCATCTCCACCGCCGCCGCGGTCGCCGGCACCGGCTACACCTTCTCCATCTCGCTGTTCTGTGTGCTGTCCATGGGCTTTACCGCCATCGCCATGCTGCTGTGCGAGTACGCCGGCCTGGTGGCACCGCACCGTCAGAAGGGTGCCGCCAACGCCAAGCGCATGCTGCTCACCAACCTGCTCGTGGCAGTGCTGTGCCTGGGCGGCGTAACCGCGCATGTCACGCTCATCGACTACTACAACACCCTCGGCATCACCGTCTACACCTGGCGTCCGCTCGAGAGCTACTGGCGCGAGGGCTACCTGCCCGCTTTCATTAGCGCAGCGCAGTCCATCAAGCCGCCCAAACCCGCCGACTACTCCGTCGACGATGCCAAGGCCACGCTCAAAAAGTACGCCAAGGCCTACGACAAGTCCGACGCGGCCAAGAGCGACGAGCGCGCCGCCGCAAAGGAGCAGTTCGACAGCGAGAAGCCCACGGTCATCGCCATCATGAACGAGACGTTCTCGGATCTGTCGATCTACCAGAACATGCGCGCCGGCTACGAGGGTCCGCAGTACTTTAAGAGCCTGTCCAACTGCCTCAGCCGCGGCAAGCTCTACGTGAGCGCCTACGGCGGCGGCACCGCCAATACCGAGTTTGAGTTTATGACCGGCAACTCCATGGCCAACCTGGGCTCGGGCGTGTACCCCTACACCATCTACAACATGGAAACGACCGGGAACCTGGCAGAGCAGTTCAAATCGCTCGGCTATTCCACCACGGCCATGCACCCCAATCACGCAACCAACTGGAACCGCGAGAACGTCTACAAGGACTTTGGCTTTGACCAGTTCCTGTCCATCAACGATTTCCAGGGCGCCGATACCCTGCGCGGCATGGTGACCGACCAGGCTACCTACGACAAGATTCTTGAGCTGCTCAACCAGAACGCCGATCCGCAGTTTATCTTCGACGTGACCATGCAGAACCACTCGGGCTACGATACGGGCCTGCTGCCGGTCGACAAGCAGATGCACCTGAATATCGACACGACCGACCTGGACGCCAAAACCGTCGAGGACGGCACGCTCTCCGATGTCGACGAGTATGTCTCGTGCATCGAGCAGTCCGACCAGGCGCTTCGCTACTTCCTCAACGCCCTGAGCAAGCTCGACCGCAAGGTGGTCGTGGTGTTCTGGGGCGACCACCAGCCGTTCTTCCCGTCCAAGTTCAACGACAAGTGGTTTACCGGCGAAGACGACGCCACGCACCAGGAGCGTCTGTGGCAGACCGACTACATCATCTGGGCCAACTACGACGTTGCCGGCTGCGACCAGACAAGCGAGGTCGACGACCTGTCCACCAACTACCTGTCCACGCAGCTTATGCAGCTGATCGGCGCACCGCTGACCGACTACCAGAAGGCGCACATGACGCTGCGCGAGTCGCTGCCCGCCATCAACTCGGTGGGCTACGAGGACGCCAGCCTGCGCTGGGCGCTCTCCTCCAACGTCACCGGTGACGACGCCGAAGCCGCAGCCGCCACCAAGGCGCGCGAGGATTACGCCAAGATGCAGTACTACGAGATGTTCCGCGACGGCAAGAACGTGTACACCGAGCACTTCCAGACCGAGGCCAACGAAACCGACCCCAACCTGGCGCCGGGTACGACCAAGATCAAGTAGCAGCGCGTCTTAACTGGTTCGTCTGCCCGGCGACGCGGAACGTAAGGTTCCCTGCTCGGTCAGTCCTGCGCAAGACGAAGGCCACATTAAGTGGCCTTCTTTGCGTGCGGAACTCGCGATGAACCTTATATGCCTCCGCCTGGACAGACTCCCTGATGTTGGGGCGTGGCTTGTCTTGGGTGTATCGCCGAACATATATAAGTTGAAGGCCACGTTATGTGGCCTTCTTTGTTTGCGGAAAGTGTGTCCCGGAATTCTTGTCTGGAATGGGATGCAGTTTCCACTTGGGACCCGATTGGGAAAGTGTGTCCCACTATTCAGCTGGATTCCGGGATGTATTTTCCGGTTGAGGCCCGTTGGGAAAGTGCGTCCCGGTCTGGGCGCTCAAACTGGGATGGATTTTCCGGATGAGGGCTTGACGGAAAATGTGTCCCGTTCCGGGCGCTAATTGTGGGATACAGTTTCCGCTTGCGGAGTCTCCACTCAACAGAAAACCCGGGTGGCCTGTTTTTTGGCTACCCGGGTTTTTGGGTTGTCGATATGTTCGACTGGCTACTAGTGGGTCTTGCGGCGCTTGATCAGCATGATGAGGGCTATCACTACGAGCGTTGCTCCCGCTGCTGCTGCGGTGGCGACTAGGGCGAATGTTTGGTCGCCGGTGTTTGCGAGGTTCTTCGCTGTGGTCGTAGTCTTGACCTTGGTGTCGGTCTTAGCTCCGTTGTCGGACTTGGGCTTGTCCGGGTTCGTCGGGGTCTCAGGAGTCTCGGGGTCCTTTGAGCCTTCGGAATCGGTTGGGCCGGCGGTGTTTACCAGTGTATGGTCCAGGAACTTCTTGGCGCCCGCACTTGCCTGTGAGAACAGGCGGCGCGTGCGGATCGGGGTGGCGTTCACCGTTGTGGGCGCCGTCTCCTCGGCCTCGATATTCACGAGCGTCGTGCCGGTGTCGAGGCCCACGTCGTTGTATCCCACGTGGCAGTAATACTGCGCACCGTCATCGTCTGCGGTCAGGTCAATCTCGAGCTTTGAGGCCGTTCCGGCCGCGAGGTTGCCATCGGCACCCACGAGCTTAAACTCTGTCTCGCCGCGGCCCTTGCGGTACCAAATATAGGTCGGTGCCAGCCCTGTTTCGCTATCGTCGGCACCGAGTTGCTTCACATGGCCAATCGCCGAGAGCGTCAGGTGGCTTCCCGCCGTGCGCTCAACCGAAGAGTCGTATCCAAGATCCGACCCCTCCGCAGCATCCGCCGCAGGTCCGCTCACGGTCATCGTCATGCCATCGGGCATGGTCTTGACCGTGATGATTGCCGAGCGAATACCTGTTTCGGTCGTGGATCCATTCTTAACGGCGGCGATGGCGAATCGATACTCCGTATTGGGCTGCAGCCCATCCCACTTGAGCGAGGTCTGCGTGTTGTCGGCAATCTTCCAGCTATTGACGACCGCATCCGCCGCATTGCTCTGCAGCATGCCCACGCCGTAGCTAAAGCCACTCTTGTTTGCGAGTACATCGTCCCAGCTAAACGTAACGCTGGTCGAATCGACGGCGTTTGCCGTAAAGCCCGTCACGGCCGGCGCGTCGGGCATCTCGACGTCCTTAACGTCATAGCCCACGATCCAGAACTGGTCGGTGTCCTTGGTGCCGAGCTTGTCGCCCGAGTCTGCCTCGAACTTGTCGACATCCACCGCGTTGACGCCCAGACGCCACACAAAACCGTACTTGCCCTGCGCGGGCGCGGGCAGGTTGTCGACGGTGCCGCCGTATTCGGTCGATTCACTCGAGGAGTTACCCGTAGTAAAGCCGGCGTTGGCACCAAAGCACAGGCCGCCAAACAACTCGTGCTTTGCGAGCTTCGCGCCCATGACAACGCTGCCGTTCAGCGTCAAGCCGAGCTCGAGCTCCTGCTCCTTGCCCTCCTCGACTTCGATGGTCTGCTCAATGCTCGCCCCCGACTGCGCGGCGGCGCCGTTAAACCCATCGTGCGTGTAGGCGCGCGTTACGCCAGGCTTGCCCAGGCCAAAGGAATCCCCAACGGGAGTCTCGCCGTTGAGCGTCGTTTGATAGGTTCCGGGTTCTCCCGACCGGTTGGTCAAAAAGTAGCTGAGCGGCGTCATATTGTGCTGTTTGGCAATGCGGTCATAGGCCTCGACATTAACGACCGAGGTCTGCGCGCCGAGCGACACGGGCGCCGCCATCACGCCCTTGCCACCAGTTTCCTCATTTTCGATCTCATACTCGTAATAGACCATCGGAATCGTGTAGAGCACGGCCTTGTCACCCTCGCCGGCATGCGACTCATAGCTTACGCTTGCGCTGACCGTGCGCTCGCTCCGGTAGTCATAGCATCCCTCGGCGGCAAAATCGACTGAAGCATTCATCGCGACCAGGGGCGGACCGGTCTGCACCTCGACGGCAACGCCCAGCTCGGCACCGATGGTGTAGCCCTCGGTTTTCCCCGCTGCCGTTCCCTCGCCGTATGACGTGCCGCCCAACACCAGATAGCCGTATGCCTGCTCCAGATCCTCAACATAGGGCGCATCCTGCAGCACGGCAAGCACGCGCGGGTTGGTATAGACCTTGTAGCGGTCCTTGTACGTGATCTTGACGCTGTCGTTGTCGACATCGGGCAGCGCGAGCGAGATAAATGTGCCGTAGGTAGTGCCGCGACGGTTGCTCTCGCTAATCACCTGCTCCTCGCCGCGGCGCACCTTTCCGTTCTCGTCGAGCGAAAAATGCGAGGCGGTCATCCAATAGTAGTCATCGTTCTTGCGCAGGTCCTCGTCGCGGTGCTTGCCCACCACAGCGATAAAGCTCTCGTTATAGCGGTCCGAACCCGAGACGCTGCCCGCCTTGACGTCGCTGATCCACACCTGCTCTATACCCTTGTGGTCATGCTTGTTGCTGCTGTTGTATTGCTGACCGCTCATGCTCATGGTTCCGACCATGGACCCCAAGCCCTGAGCCCCGCTCTGTGCCGTGTTGCAGGCAAAGTCGCGGAACACATCGCCGCCCACGAGCACCTCGTCGACCGCCAGCTGCTCGGACAGGCCGTCAAGGTTGGCAGTGGCAAGGGCAATAGGCGCCAAGGTGCACGGATAGCGCTTATCCTGAGCGCTATCCTTCCATGCGCTGTTGGGCACATGCATCAGCCCATAGGAGGCGAGGAGCCCGTCTCTGTATTCCTTGCAATCGGAAAGCTTGAACTCGCCAGACTCCGAGTCAAAATACGCGTAGCGGTACAGCGCGCCGTACAGCCCCTTGCTGCCGTCAGAAGCGCCGTAATCAAAAGCGCTGCGTTGCCAGTCATAGCCCGCAAGAATAAGGCCCGTGACGGTTTCACCCGTCTTCTTTCCTTCTTCATCGTAGGCGGCAAACGTGCCGAACGTCGCATTCGCAGCGACCATGGTCTTGCCGTTCGCGGAGAGGGAGATTGCGCCCGCGTCGCCCAGAGCATCGACATGGACGAGCGCACCCTTGGATGCATCCCACGAAAACAGCTCGCAATGCGTCGACTTATCAATATTCTTCTTGCCGTAGGGTGCCGAGACCACGATGGCGAGGTCATCGCAAAAATCGCGATCGAGGTCGCCGGCCGCTAGCGAAACGACAGGAGCTGACTGAAGCTGCGTCCAGGAGTCGTTCCCGCCCTTGTTGTGCGTGGTGTAGTCCGCGGCGTTACCGGCATCGATCTTGACGACGCTTTGCTTCCAGTTGCCGCCCTCCAAGTCATACATGTCGACCACAGCCTTGCGCACGCCGTTCTCGTCGACATAGCAGCCCGCGTAGACAAAAAGCTCGTCGACGCCGTCGCCATCGACATCGCCCGCCTCGACATCAAAGACGGCGTCGTGCTCTTGCAGGTAACCGGCATCCAGGTACTTAAAACGGCCTTCGTACATCATATTAGTGTTGACCGTCACCGGCAGGTGTGTGTCGAGAGTGCGCGTACGCCCGTTGCTAAACGAGTAGAGGACCAGCTCAACCTTTCCGGCGTATGACTTGCCGTCAATCGTCGTGGAGGAACTGTCGCCGTAGGCACGGAGCTCGGCAACGCGGCTCTTTTTGCCCGTGCTGGCGTCGCTGCAGAACTCAACACTCGTGGCGTGAATGCCCGAGAAACCGTTGTTGTCGTTGGCGAGTACTGTTGAGGACTCATTGTTGCTTAGGTACGACCAGGTGCCGCCACCGTAGTCGCTATGCTTGTAGAGATCGCTGTTCGTATCGAAGTTGTTGACGTTTTGCCAGAACTTTGCGGCGCCCCACACACTTCCATAGCCATCGAAGAGTTTGCTGCTGCCGCCAATGTCACCGCGCTCGACGTTCTCGAGCTTGTCGCGCAGAGTGTAGCGATTGCCATGGCTACCGTTAGCTGCCATATAGACCTCGCTGCGCGTGGCAAACGTCGTGGGGGTATCAGTGGAATAGGGGCCAACGGTATCGGCCGGAATGTCCTCGCTCGTGCCCAGACCCAGGGCTTGATAATCCTGCTCGGTCATATCGGTGATTGCGGGCGCGTCTGCCGCCTGGGCAACCTGGGGCGTGGCCGTGAAGCAGGCGACGCTCGTGGCGATCAACGCAGCAAGCGCCGCCGTCCCAACAAGCGGGATTTTCGACAGCCTACGGATACGGGGGTGTGGAACGTACATGAGGGACCTCGCTTTATTCGAGTGGAGTGGACTCATTTTTGCAAATGATACATCCGATGCCCGATATCACGTGTCTCATTTTCGCCAACGGCGTGTCTCATTTTTGAGAATCCGAGATGCCGCGGAAATCTTATCCCAGCTCAAAGGCCATTTCTGGGATGTATTTTCCGTCGAGTGCCTCATCGGGAAACTGCATCCCATTTCAAGCGTCGATTCTGGGACGCACTTTCCCCTTAGACCCTCAACCGGAAACCGCATCCCACTTTGAGCGCAAATTCCGGGATGCATTTTCCGCTTGAGCCTCATTGGGAAACGGCGTCCCACTTTGAGGGCTGATTGTGGGATGCATTTTCCGGTTTTGCTCTCATTGGGAAAATGCATCCCGTTTCTTGACCGAATAATGGGACGCAATTTCCCGTTGGAGCGCCTTTGGGAAAGTGTGTCCCACTTCGACCGCCCAGAGTGGGATGCACTTTCCGCAAAGCACCTCAACGGGAAACTACGTCCCATTCCAAAGGCAAATTCCGGGACGCATTTTTCGAAAGCCTGCCCATCCGGAAAGCCCGTCCCACTTTGGACGCATCCGGGCACGGAACCATCGACCTATCAGGCCTCCCATCAATAAAGAGGCGTCCTCCCGGGCGGCGGGGCACGAAGTTCATCGCGAGTTCCGCACGCAAAGAAGGCCACTTAATGTGGCCTTCGTCTTGCGCAGGACTGTAGAGCAGGAAACCTAATATTCCGCCGCCGGGCGGGCGAAACATTTTGAAGATGGACCTAGCGTTTATTCCTTCGGGACAAGATCAGCGCAGCCATGAAAGCGATAATCGCTAGCGTTAGCAGCGTCAAAAGCAGAGCGAGCGAGTTGTCGCCCGTCGCAGCCAGGCCAAACAGGCTGGGCTTTTTGGAGCCAGCGGGCTGCGCAGGAATTGTTTCGCCATCGTCCTCGGCGGTGATCTCCCAGCGAATGGTCTTGTTTGCGTCGGCAAGCTCGTTGCCCACCGACGTCGGGACACTTAGTTGCAGATTGAGCACCGTGCTGCCATCGCTCGTGAACGTGGCGACCTGCGTGGGATAGGCGAACACGCTGCCCGGCGTTCCCGTCTGGAGCCAACCGTCAGACGCATCGCCAGCCGACGCCGTTAAGGTAATGGGCGACAGCAGGTGTGCCGTCTCGTGATTGACAACGGCCCGCACAAACACGCGTACCTGGGATTTTACGCCCGTGGCACGAACCTCGATCTGCTGCTCGCGCGCATCGCCGGGCATTAGATCTTTAAAGGCGGGAAACAGATCGGGCTCCCCCGAGGAGCCCGTCGCCCCCGTTACCGTCAGCTGGCGCGCATTTCCGTCATAGGCAATCGCGGGACTATCGGCAAACGCGCGGGCGGGAACGGCGAGCGCGACCACGCAGAGAATGGCCGCGACCATGCAACGCAAGGAGCGCGCAGCGCCTTTGCGAATCGGGAACGCCATACTTACGCACCTCCGTGCGGCGGCACCAGCACGCCATCTTTGACCGTACAGTTCCATGCCTCGGTGACCGCATCGTCGGGCGTGGACTGAATCGCCTGGGTCGAAATGTCGACGACTAGGTTTTTACCATCTGCCTTCTTCTCGGACACGCTCTTGATGAGCACGCCCGTCTTGTCGAGCGGCTTAACAGAAGACGTCCAGTAGTAGAACCCGTCGCTCGCAAGAACCCAAGACGAAGGTCTGTTAGTGGCGGAGGCATCGCCTTTATCGCCCCACTCAATGGTGTAGTCGGTGCCGGCAACCGGCTCATCCCACAGGCGCGCGCCATCCTTATCCTGCCAGTAGATATCCACCGCGACACGCAGGTATGCCGGAGCCGAGCCCGTGTTTTTTACCGAGACATCCCTTTTCACGTTGTCCTTGCGCGTCTCGTCCACCGAAGGCGCCACCGAGCCAAAGCCAAACTCGTTGACCAGCACGCCCGTAACCGAAAGCCACGCAAAGGTGCCGACGACGCCGGCCAAAAGGAGGACGCCGACAAGGAGGGCAACGATCCGCTTGCGCTTAGTCATCCTTGTCCTCCCTCCTCAGCGTGCCGTTTTCCCAAACATTCTTGGCACGCGAGCCGCCATCGACCCATTTTTCCTTCGCGCGCGTGTTGACGCACGTCACCACCGCATCGCCTGCGCTCGAAGCAGACGAAATCGTCAGCTCGGCAGATTTACCGGGCGCCTTGCCCGGCGTGCTCAGCTCGCCCTCGTAGCGCCATGCCCAATTCGTGTCTTCCTCGACGGTATAGATGCCCGTCGGCGCGGCGAACTGCACGCTGCCGACATACCAGGTCTCACCGTTTTCCTGCTGCCGCTTATCGACCTTCACCTCGGCCACGCGTGTCTCGGGAGAGGCTCCCTCCGCCGTCTTCGTCACCTTAAAGCGGAACGTCTGTCCCATGGCGCTGGCATCGGTGGTCTTTTTGACGATCGTCAGCGCATGGGTCTTGGCGAAGTTGAACACGGCATTGCCGGGAGCCTGCCCCCCTTCGCCCGTCTTCTTGGACTCCAGGCGGTTGGCCAAGTCGAACGAACCGTTACCCGAGCCCAAGCTGTAGAGCGAGACATACTGGTCGTTAACGGGTTCCTCCGCCATGGACGCACCAGGACCGTAGCTCGCCCGCTTAACGGTAACAGTCAGCTGCGTCCCCATAAACGGCTCGGCGAAGCAGGCCTTAAACGGCGCCTCGTCGGCGTTGTTGTCGACTGTGTTGCCAGCGGTGGGATCGAGCAGCCACTTAAGCTGCGCGGTCATGGCTACGGGTCTCTCGGTATCGGACGTATCGTTGGCGGCCACTCGATACGTCACGGGATACAGGTCCATGTCTCCCTTGACCGGCTCGCTCTTAAACTCATTCCAAGACTTCGGAGCGCCAACGGCAGGCACATATCGCCACTCCAGGAAGAGCTCGCGTACGTCACCGCTGGCCGCCTGTTCATCGAGCAGCGCGACGATCTTGGAGTGGGCGTCCGGGTCGTATGCCACGGACTTTTTCTCCATCTCGGGATTGCCGTTTTTGTCATAGACCGGGTTGCCGCTCTCATCCACCTTGGGAACATCGACGTTATGGACAAAGCCGGCGCCCGTCGCTCGCTCGCCGTCCGAGTCGACCGTCGCCGTAAAGACGACCGACCCGTCGACGCTGTGATAGCGCACCTTATACGGCGTGACCTTGTACACCGCGGTGTAGGTCACGCTCTCAAAGGGCTCGCTGCCCTCGAGGGGATACTTCTCGTCATCGGTCAACAGGGTGTATTTGCCATCGGGTTCATAGTCGCGCGACCAGCCGACAAAGTCGTACTTGGTGCCATCCTTGTCGACAACCTCAGCTGTAGCTCTTACTTCCAGCGAAATTTGATCGCCAGAGTCGGTGCGCGAAAGAGAACGCACGGAATCGGGGTCATCCAGATTGGCATCGATATTCGATTGGACTTTTACCGCGCTGGGACGGTAAACCGGGTACAGCTCCATGGGGGCCTTGACCACAGTGTTTTTATCCACCATGGAAAGACCGTCCGACCAAACGACATAGCCGCTACCAGCAGCCGGCTTGGTTTCCGTCCAGCCCGCGAACACGTTGTATGCGCTCGTCGCGGCATCGATGTCTCCAACGTTATACGTCGGCAGCGGCATGCCATCCTTAAGGCTGCCGAGCGTATTGCCCTCCTGCGCGAGCTTGCCATCGATATCGGTGTCGTTCAGGTGATACACCACCGCAATGGGCGTGTAGTAGGCCACAAACGTGTAAGGCTTGCCCGGCTCCACCGGATAGGTATACGAGTTATTGCCGTCAGATTCGAGCTCCTTGACCTCACCGTTCGGGAGTTCGATTTCGACCTTATTCAGCTTGTATAACTCGCCGCCTGACTTGTATACCGTCGTTTCGATATCAGGAGTCACCGTTGCCGTGGCGGGATCGGTGTCCGCATTGAGATTAGGGGTGATGTCATACCTAGGAACATTCACCTCGGAAGTGCCATTAAAACCGGCGCGGTGCAGGTTGGTGGTGTAGTTGACGTCGTACTTCGCGTAGACGGGATAGGCATCCTGCCACTGGGTGACCTTGGAGTCAGGTGTCGCCAAGTATGGCGCCGCCTTCTCCGGATCACTCGTCACATAGGGATCGCCGGCAACATCATAGATATATTTCCAGACGGGAGAATTCTGCTGGACCTCGGCGGTCGAAATCCAGCCCAGGAACTTATAGCCCGGCACAGCCATCTCCGCATCGGTCGGGGAAGCTTCGAGGGTCAGGGGGCTCTCATACGATCCCTTCTCACCATCTTCTGGCTTTTCTGCCACTTTAACCGACGTATTAACATGCGGGTAGTAATACGTGAACGTCGGATCAACCCCGTTCACCTTGGCCTGCAGCAAGTTACTCTCATAGCGCCGCGTGGCAGTCCTCACGACCTTATCGCCCTTGTTGTAGAAATTAACGTCCGTGGTAATCATCGCGCGAACGTAGTACTTCTTATCTGTACGCACCATGCTCTCGATGGGATTTTTCACATATGTCCAATATTCACCATCGCGCTCAAGCGTCCAGAAATTCAGGCGATAGCGATCATTCACCGGTTTGACCGTTACGTTCAGCGAAGCCGAAGTCCAAGTATCGCTTAGCGTTGCAGCGCCTGGAAAATCGGTATCGGCATAGAGGTTTTTCAGAGTATCGGCTCCCGTATCGTTTTTAACGTTGTGCGAGTACGCATTAAGGGGACTCACGACAAGGGTATTCGCCGTGAAGCGCGTGCCACACGTTTCGTCATACCTATCCTTTATACCGTGGTCAACATGCTCCGGACCCCAGTGGACGACGTTTTCACGCACGAAGGTACTACCGACGTTTTCCTCAAAGGGCGTTCGATAGCGATTCCAAACGGAACAAAGTAGCTTGCTGTCCGTAAACTCATGGTTGGTATAAGCCCGAACGTAATAATCCACCCGGTACTCAAAGCGGGCGATGTAGGTGTGTCGCACGGTTAGATCGACATCGGCAGGGAGTGTATAGCTGGGGTCGCGGCTTACGCGCACCTCTAGCGGGGCATCCTCGGTTCCCTTGTTTTCGTACCAACCCAAGAAGCGATAGCCATCGGGCAGCTTGCCGCCATCGGACAGAGGCTTATTGTCCTTATCTCGTACCTGCACGGTATAGGAGCTCGTTCCATTCTCGCCCGGCTGCACGCCCACATGAGTATTACCCACGCCAACGCGCTGGGCCACATCACCGAGTTCATCCTGCTCATTGCCTTCGAACACCGTCATGATGTTCGAAACATAGTCGCTGTACACGGGATAGAAATCGGTGGGGCCGACCACGGCAATCTCGCTGCCCACGGGATAGAATGCTCCCTTGTTTTTCAGATCAGCCAGCTGATCTGAGGTAATGGCAGCATAGGCGCCATTCATGCTCTTATCGGCGTTCGGCTGCGTGGTCCATCCAATAAACGTCGCGGTAGGCGGCAAGCCGCCGCGATCCGCGGGGGCAGCCGGCGTCAAACCGACGCCATAGCGGTACCAGTCCGTGGACGGATCGTGTGCCTTGCCGTCTTTCCAATCAAGCGTCTCGCCCTTAACGTTATAGAGCAGCACCTGCGCCTCGTATGAAGCGATAAAGAGGTCATTGCCCTTGAAGCCCTCACTCTCGGCATGATCCTTGCCGTTGTCGGCAGTGTAGATAGAGGTCGCCTCGTGCTTCGTGTTGTCCTGAACGCGCTTGCCATCCCTCACAGCAGCACCATCGGTCTTGCCGTCAAACCAGCTGTTGTCTTGGCCAATGTGGTTCACACGCACATCGGGTTCGCGGAACCAACCCATAAAGCGGTAACCGTCGTTCGCCTCGCTCAGCCCCTCAGGCTTTGCAGAGGTCTCCTGCTTAAACGTTACCGACGTATCGCCTTGGGCCAAGCCCTGTGCCGTTCCGGCTAGCACGGCGCTCACCGCAAAGGTGTACGGATCGCTGGTGGACTGGTCTTTGCCCAACATGGTTGCCAGAACAGTTGCCGTGCCCGCACCGGGAAAATCAATCGTCGCCTTAACGCTCTGGCCATGCACGGGGATATTCAGCTTGTAATCCATCGCCCACTCATTGGTGTGCTGACCACCCAGAGCCTTGTCGTTATCAGTCGAGCGCTTGGTGCCGGCGCAAAAGTCATAGTCGTGCTCTTCCCACAGCTCGCGCGTGGTGTAGCGCTCGTCATCCCACGGGCCGTAGCCGTCGCCCTTGGTGGTACCGTCACCGCCAAACGAGGGGATCTTCTTTTTGGCAGGATTGCCCTGGCTATTGCCAGACAGGCTCACGCTCGGCTTAAAGTAGCACTCGGTGACCGTGGCGTCGCCCTTGTTGGCGCGCGCGGCAATACCGCCCAAGTTCACGTCGTTTTGAATAATGGGGATCACGGCGATGGGATTGTACTGACGCGAGCTCAAATCGCCGGCGAAATGGCTGCGAGTGATTTCATTACCGCTCTTAGACAAGATGCGGCCTGCAAGACCGCCCGTCCAAGCGCGCGTTACGGAGACAACGCCCACGTAAGAAGCAGCATAGCTATAGCATTTCGCCGTTGAAAAGCAATCGATGACTTTAGCGCCTTCCGCCATGCAACCGACGAAGCCCGAAGCGTACACGTTGTTGCCGCCCAGGGCGCCGATGGCCACATCGTACTTATTGGTAACGTCGGTCATGTCCATCGAGGAGCCATCCTCGCTTCGCGTGGGCGTGACGCGGCAGTACTCGATGGTCGAGTTCTTGACGTAGCCGGCAAATGCCGCCATGTACAGGCCCTCGCCACCGATCGCCTGCACACCTGCAGTGGTGTTATGGACGGCTCGACCGCCGCGCACCTCGCAGTTGTACAGATTGCAGCCCTCCAGCTCGCCTGCGATCATGCCGCCTTCGAAGCCGGCGTTCGTGATGACGTTGAGCATGTTGTTGGCGCACGTAACGTGCAGGGTGCTCTCCATGACCATGACGTTTTCGAAGCTGGTGTTGACGGCCTTGCCCACGATGATGCCGCCGCGGAAGTCCGCCCAGATGTTGGCGTCCTCGACAAGGAAGTTCTTGATGGTGGCGCCATCGGTCTCGGCAAAGAAGCCCGTGTCGCGCTCTGGGTCCAAGACCTTATTCTCGTAGTTCAGGCCCTTCACGGTATGGTTTTGACCGTCAAAGACGCCCTTAAAGGGATGTTCCTTGTTGCCAAAGGAGAGGTGCTTGACCGTATCCTCAACAATGGCTTTCATATCATCATCGTTAAGAACGATATCGTTATCGAGATAGACGCGCCACTGCGACGTGTCGCGTTGACGCGACAGCGCGACGCACGCCAGGAAGTCGTTCCTGTTTGTGATATGGAATTCGGTCTGATCCTCGGCATGCGCTGCCGCCGGCAGCGCCATAACGCAGCAAAGGGCAATCGCCGCGACGGCAATCAGCCTGTTGAGCACACCTCGGTTCACGATCTTAATCTTCATGGGCTAGTTCGCCTCCGGCCAGCCCGCGACGTCAAGCACGTCGAGGACAGAATCGTTTGTCTGCTGGTTTTTGGCCTGCACGGCCTGAACGTCGATATCGAGTTTAAATGAGCCGCCGCGCGCGGCATCGTGGTAGTCGCCCACAAATCGCAGCGAGTCCATAAGGCTCTCCGTCATGACGCCGGGATCGAGCACACCCCCGCGTCCGGCAAGGCCGCGATAGTAAAACCACCCATCGCCACCATCGACCCACGGGGAGCCATCGCCCGCGCTCACGTTAAAGGCGACGTTGTCCGAGGCATCCGCGGTCGAGCCGTCAGACGCCACCGACGTCATGCGCAGACGGGCGCGAACATACTCGGGCTGTGCGCCGGCATTCTCCACGCGCACGATGCGGCTAATGTCAGAGCCCGTGGCCTTGGTGTCGGGATAGTCCCCGTGCTCGTTGGCCTCAAACGGAATCTCTTCGCCTTGCTCGTTTAGGGTGTATTCGCAGACTCGTACCTTCACGCTGCCAAACGATAGGACGTTGTTCGCCGGAACCATATCAACGGTAAAAGCCAGCGTGCCGCACAGGCACGCCAGGGCCAACAGCGCCATCGCGGCAAGCGCCAAGGTGCGTTTCTGATTGTCGGAAAGATTGTTGAGCATTACGTTCGCCAATCGTCGATCAAAGGGGGACCGAGATCCCGACCCGAAAATGGGGATGGGGAGCGGGCCGGGATCTCGGTGGGGGGATGGGATTACTTCAGGCCGTTAGCCCAATCCGTGGCAGCAGTCAAGGCAGACGCAGACGAACCCTCAGCGGTATTGTCTGCTGCGTAAATGAAGCAGTTGACATCCATCGTGGCAGGATTGGCGAAATCCTTTTGCTCGGTGTCCTTGGGCGTAGTCACCTGGCTGAACAGCTCGCCAGTCCACTTATCCTCAGTCTTGCTGGCAATAAGCGGGGTAGCCTCGGTTCCTTCGCCAACATAAACGAAAAGGCCACCGAGATAATGAGTCGGCTCGCCCTCAACGGCGGTCGCATCAACGGCCTTCCAGCCAGAGTTAATGGTGAAGTAAGTCGTCTTGGAATCAGCGGTCCCGGCAGGCGCCGTCTTGTTGTTCACGAAAACGTACACATATGCATCCTCGGATCCCTTGCCGATACCGACATTAGGATTCTTGGGTACAGACACGCCAGGGGCGAGCTTAGAGTCCTTAACCCATTTGGTCTCGGTCAGGTTGCCGTTGACCATAGTGTTATCATCCGGAAGCGGCCGATTCGGATGGTCGGGATCGGTAGTGGGCTTGTTGATGCCCGCAGTGGTGAAGTTGTTGGTCAGGCTCGACTGCGCCGTCAGCCAGGCGTAGGTGCCCACGCCGGCAGCCAGTACCAGCAGCAGCAAGGCGGCAATGATGCCGTAGCGCTTTTTCCTCTTGTTCTCCATCGTTCTCTTCCTTTCGAGAATCGTTTTCCCCGGCAACGGCCCTTGCCGTTGCCGACACCTCTCCCCTGCCGCTATGGACGCCGCCCCCTCGCATGCGCGCGAGCATGCTTGTCCGCAGGCTCGTCGGAAACCATCCGATCGAGCACTATCGACGCCGCGACCAGCAGCGCCAGAACGGCCACCACAACAAGCAAACCGGGCATCGTCGTGCAATATGCGTTAACGAAGCCCAGGTAAGGGACACAAAAAGAAACGACGCCGATCACGCGTGAAAAAGGCGTCTGCTCGGCGTCGTGCACGATGGTTCCATCTGCATTTTTGTTTGCGATTCCCTGCGTGCTGATCGTCTGCGCCACAGGGTCGACCTCGTACACCTGGTGGGTCACTACGGCGCCGTCCGACCGGTAAAAAGTTGCATTGTCGCCCACGGCGATATTCGTTGGGTCAACCTGGTGAACAAACACCATGGAGCCGACGGGAAGCTCGGGTTCCATAGATCCCGAGAGCACGGCAAAGGGCATGTAACCAAATGCGCGGGGAGCAAAAGAAACAACGGCAAGGGCTATGACAAGCGCAAGCGCCATGCCACTAAGAAGTGAAATAAATCGTCTGAATCCGCGCGTTGCCAACGTGATTATTTCATCCCCATCGAGGCTATATTCGATCCCATCAAGGATTAGCCACTTTTCTAAGACGTTTAATAGATGAGTTCGAAAAAGCCAATCTGAAATCTATTTCTAACAATCACCGTAGCTGCTTCCGCGTTTTTATCAACGTCTTTCCGCCAAATGCTACTATTTTTGCCGTAAGTGGTTATTTGTCCCCACACTTGTCTGCTTTATCCAACAACTGCGGCTAACCCCTACACAACTTTTCAATAGAGGGTCTGATATTTTGTACGGCTCAGATATCGTGGGGGGGGGCCGGGAGGAGGTGGGGGGGGGGGGGGGGGGG
>CABUUG010000012.1 GCA_902494605.1 uncultured Collinsella sp. | reverse complement strand
CCTCGCCAAACAGATGATGGGTGATAAGCGCGGGCATAATGATCCTTTCGATTTCATTCGATGCCACCCATTATGCCCACCGCGCGCCCATGCCAAACCTGCGATGGTAAACGACGGCACGCAAGCCTCTTACGCAAGCCCCAGGTGCGACTTGACCTCGGCGGCGCGACGACGGGACACCGGTACCGTCGAGTTCACGCGGTCGAGCCTGAGCTCCATCAACCCCGTGGAGCCAATCTCGACATTGTGCACGTCTTCCAAATTGACCAGATAGCTGCGATGAACGCGAATAAAGCCCTCGGAGACCAAGCGACGCTCGAGCGAAGAGATCGACTCATTGATCAGGTACGTTCCCTCGGCGCAGATGGCGTTGCAAAAATCGGCGCGCGCCTCAAAGTAGCAGACGTCTGCGGCGGGAATGAACACCTTTTTGCCCCCGCGGTCCACCGTCAGACGCAAAGGCTGGCGCGGAGCGTGGATAACACGACGGGCACCCAAGGCTGCCTCGATCTTGTCGAGTGCCTTTGACAGGCGTGCGTCCTCGACCGGCTTGACGACATAGTCGACCGCATCGAGGTTATACGCATCGGCGGCAAATTCGGCAAACGCCGTCACAAACACAACCACCGGCGGCGTCTTTAGGTTCTGCAGCGTCTCGGCAAGCTCAATTCCCGAGCGACCGGGCATGGTAATGTCTAAAAACAACACGTCGGGCTTGTTCGACAGAATCGACTCCACGGCTTCGGTGACATTGCCCGCCTCGGCAATCTGACCCACACGCGTATCCTTTTCCAACAGATAGCGTAGCTCAGCCCTAATGGGAGGCTCGTCATCAACCACCAAGATGTTCCAGCCTTCGGACATATGTGCTTCCCCTCTTTTTCTCTCAATCCAACCGCGTGCTACGCCGTCAACGGCGCAGGCTCATGCGGCTCGCCGTTCAGCTCGACGATGACCTGCGTTCCCACGCCCTCCTGGGACTTCACGCGCATGCCGGAATCTTCTCCGTAAAAGAAATGGATGCGCTGAAGCACGTTGAAGAGCGCCAGGCCGCAACCTCGCTTGACGGAGCCGTCGGCGGTAATGCTCTCGGGCTCCTCCAGGCGATGTTGCTCAAACAGATGCGCGCAGACCTCTTCGCTCATACCGATGCCATCGTCCTCGACGATGATCTCCAAACCGTCATCGGTCTCGAAAGCCCTAACATGAATAGAAAGCGGCTCGGTCTCGCGCTGCGCGTGCTTGATGCAGTTTTCGAGCAACGGCTGCAAGATAAACGGCGGCACCATGCAATCGCGCACCTCAAAGTCGATATCGACCGAGACGCGCAGACGGCCGTCGCCATAACGAGCCTGCATAAGATTGATATAGCGAGTGCCCTGTTCCACCTCGTGCTCGAGCGTTGTGAGGGTATCGGAATCAGAAAGCGTCTGACGGTAGTAGTTGGAGAAGTCGATCAGCAGCGACCTGGCCTTGTCCGGCTCGGTACGCACGAGCGACACGATGGTGCTGATGGTGTTAAACAGAAAATGAGGATCGACCTGCGATTGCAAGGCGCGCAGCTCCACGCGGGCCGTAAGCTCGTCCTGGCGCTCGAGCTCAAAGCTCGCAAGCTGCGTGGAAATGAGGTCGGCAAAGCCCGAGGCAAGCGCCGTCTGGCGCATATCGATGCTGCTCAGACGGGGATAATACAGCTCGAGCGTGCCCACGCAATGCCCGCGCACGGTAAGCGGTGCGACAATACCGGCGCGCAGGCGCGGAAAGTAGCCACCTGTCTCGGGCGAGGCATCGCGCGAGAACACGCTTTGCTCACCGCTGTTGATCACGTTGAGCGTAGTCCGCAGCACCACCGGGGTGCCCGCGGGGCATTTTGCCGAGTCCTCGCCCCAGCTTGCCAACACCTGCTTGCCGTCGGTAAAGCAGATGGCAGAGGCGATAGTTTCGGACAGGATGATCTTAGAGGCGCCTAGGGCAGCTTCGGGCGTAAGGCCGCGCGACGTGTAGGCGAATATTTTTGAAGCGATGGCGAGCGTGCGGTCGGTTGCGCTCGATGTGAGGTCGTCGGGAACGACAAAGACGTACGAGAAGAAGAAGCACAGCATGACCAAGCCGGCAATGACGACAACGGCCGGAACGGGATTGGGATTATCGGTTAGATCCCAGATGAGCAGCAGGATAAGCAGCGGAACGACAATACCGAGCAAGATGGCTTGAACCACATGCTGAGCGGTACGAAAGACCTTGGTAGAGTTGTAGCTCTTGCCCAGAATCAGCCTATTGAGATCCACCGTCATCTCCTTCTTACCGACGCACCCCATAGCAATAAAGAGGGCCGCAAGCGACCCTCTCCATTGCATTATGCAATCAAATACTGTGTTTTACATCAAGCCATCGATGAACGGTAGCTTAGGCGCTGTACTTGTTTGCCTCGCCGAAGGTGCCGCCCTCGACAATCCAGCCGTCCTTCATGATGACGTCCATGTTGTCGGTGTTGAGCACGTGGATGTCGGCGGCGACGTCACCGTTGACGACCAGCAGGTCGGCGCACTTGCCGGCCTCGATGGACCCGGTCTCGTCCTCGATGTGGCACATCTTGGCACCGTTGAGGGTGGCACAGGTGATGGTCTCGACCGGGGTGAAGCCGATCTTGTCGACGAACTCGTACATCTCCTCGATGGAGCAGGTGCCGTACGGGGTGACGAAGGAGAAGGAATCGGAGCCGATCGTCATGACGACGCCGCGCTTCTTGGCCTCGCGCAGGCAGTCGTAGTTGCGCTGCAGCTCCTTCTCGACCAGGGTGCCCTCGTACTTGTCGTGCAGCTCGGGGACGTAGACGGGCGGATAGGTGGCGTACCAGGTGGGCAGGAAGGCGATCGTCGGGGTGAAGAAGGTGCCCTGCTCGGCCATGAGGTCCATGGTGCGCTCATCGATATCGAAGCCGTGGATCAGCTGCTCGCAGCCAAAGCGGACGGAATCGTAGGCAGCGGCGTGGTTGTTGTAGCAGTGGCTCCACACGGGGATGCCGACCATCTTGGCCTCTTCGACCACAGCCTGAATCTCCTCGGAGCAGTAGTGCTGGTCGCGGCCGGAGTCCCAGCGCCAGATGCCGCCACCGGTAGCCCAGATCTTGATGGCATCGGGGTTCTCGCGCAGGCGACGACGGACGGCCTTGCGCAGATCCCAAGGACCGTCGACCTGATCGCCCCAGGGGTGCGATTCCTTGTTGAGCTCCTGGCTGCAGTGGTGGGAGTCGCCGTGGCCGGCAACGCGGCAGAAGCCAAGGCCGGTGGCCAGAACGCGCGGGCCCTTGAAGACGCCCTTGTCGATGCAGTCACGGATCTGGATACCAAAGCGGCCGATCTCGCAGACGGTGGTGAGGCCGTGGGTGAGGCAGTCGTAGGCCTGCTTGACGGCGACGGCCTGCTTCTCGAGAAGCGGCTGCATGACCCAGTCGGTGTCATCGTCGGTCAAGTTGCCCGAGAAGTGCAGGTGGGTGTCGATCAGGCCGGGAAGGACGGTCTTGCCGGCGGCGTCGATGACCTCAACGCCCTCGGGAAGGTCCTGCATGGCGCCGGCGTACTCGATCTTGCCGTTGTCGTCGACGAGAACGAGGGAGTTCTCGACCGGCTCGGCACCGGTACCGTCGATGAGCTTGCCGCCAACGATTGCATACTTAGTGGACATGGTTCCTCCTTATGGATCCATATAGTGGGCGAGGCCGTGTTGGGTTAAGGCCTCACAAAGCTACCCAAGTGGCGCCGGGTTCGGCGCGCGGAAGAGAGGGTCCCGCGCACCTGATCCGCCCCGGCTCGGCGTTACTTTTTGCGGGAATTGGTGAAAGCCATGAGGGCCAGGCCAATAGCCAACCAGCCGATCACGATGCTCCACTCCACCATGTTGAGGGAGGCGGGAGAGAACGGAATCACAAGCAGGCCGATGATGATGGCGCAGGCAGCGATAGCGAGGGAGATGCCAAACTTGCCACCGGGCACCTCGTAGGGACGAGGCAGGTCGGGCTCGGTGAAGCGCATGCGCAGGCAGGCGAGGGCGACCATGCCGCAGGAGAAGATGAAGGCGAGAGCCGACACGTTGGTCAGAGGGATAAGCATGTTCTTGCCCAGGAACGGACCGACGACGGTGATGACGCCCAGAACAACGCAGGCGAGCTTGGGAGCGCCGGACTTGGGGTCGACCTCGGCGAACTTCTCGGGCAGCTGGCCCTTGCGGCCCATGGCGAGCATGATGCGGCTCGTTGCGCCGTAGAAGGAGTTCATCGGGCCCATGGGTCCAAGCGTGGCGATGACGAGCATGGCCAGGTACAGGAGCATGTTGATGCCCTTGAGACAGGCAAGCGCGGGAACCGGGCTCTTAACAAACTCATGCCAGTCGAGGATGGTGCCGAACGAGTAGATGCAGACCATGTAGAAGCCGCCGGCGGCCAGCAGAGCCAGGGAGATGATCTTGCCGAACTTGTTCCAGTTGAGGCCCTCGGCTGCTTCCTCAGCCTGCTGGGGAATGGTGTCGAAACCGGCGTAGAAGAACGGGGTCAGAACCAGGACCGACACGATGCCGGCAAACAGGCTGGAGCTCTCGGTAGCGGCCTTGCCGCCGCCAGCGCCGGTGACCTGGGAGAATACGGGCATGGCATTGTCCGGCGAGCCGGTGAACAGCGAGACGCCCATGGCGAGCAGCATGCCGCAGAGCAGAGCCTTGGTCAGGAAGGCCTGGAGCTTGGCAGCCGAGCTGGCACCGCGGAAGTTGAGGAAGATGACGTAGACTGCAAAGCCGAGCGCGATCAGCGTCGGGAACAGGTAAACGTCGGCCCCCAGGATGGTGTAGAGCTTGACGGCGCGCAGCCACTCAAGGCCGGGCAGGCTGCCGAACATCTCGGACACAAGGGTCGAAATGGCGATGGCCTCCCACGGGCACAGGATGCCGTTGCCCAGGGCCAAAAGCCATCCGGTGATGTAGCTCAGCGTACGGCCAAAGCTACGATCGACATACTCGACGATGCCGCCCGAGATGGGGATAGCAGCCGTGAGCTCACCGAAAACAGCTCCGACGGGCACGAGGAAGATTGCACCCAAGAGGAATGCGATCATAGCGGGAACGGGACCGCCGCCCACGACCATCCAGTCGCCGACCTGCAGAACCCAACCGGTACCGATGATGGCACCGAAGCCGATGGTGAAGAAGTTCCAGAGCGAGAGCGTTTTCTTCATGCCGCCGTTATCCTCGACTGCAACTTCTGCATTCTTGTCCGCCATTGTTCCCCTCCTTTCCTTTTTGACGCCCCTTGGCGTCACCCCTTGCGCGGTCCGTTTTGCCGCGCGCTTTTTTCCATGGCTTTAAGATACGGCCTTGGCGCAGCAGCGCCGCTCGCAGCTCGACCGAAGGCAGAACTGCAAAACGAGCGGCACCGTTTTTGGGACGAACGGCGGGAGACGTCATTCGTCTTGGACGCTTTCATCTTGTCTGCTTTTGAATACCTGTTGCCGTGACACTTGGCGCGCGGCGCGGCAACGTTCATACCATTTGTCAGGCTTTTGGCGCACATACCCATGTGTCGTGCATCATTTTATGTAGGATAGACAAGTTACACATGAGGCAAGGTGATTCGAATGGCATACGGATACAATGACGGCGACCAACGGCCACAAAGCGTGCGCCTTGCCGGCCGCACCACGCCAACGCCCAGAAGCACCTCCGACAACGACAACCCGCAGCGCCCCCAAGAGCAGCTCGGGGCTTCTTCGCGGCAACAAAGCCGTACCGTGCAGCAGTCAGACCGCGTGAGTACGAGCACACGCCAACGCCAGACCGACACATCGCAGCCACGCCGCTACGATCGGCATAAGACCGACTACTACGTCAAGCGCTCCTTTTCGCGACCTCAACGCGATCGCGGCAATTCCGCCCCTCACCCCGCGTCGCACACCACAAGCCACGCGCTTCCGGCCCGCCGCCTACGCCTTGCGCTTTGCTCCATCGCCGCCTGCCTCGTCTTTGTGTTTTTGGGATCCTGTATCTCCCACGGATCAGCTGGTCTTGAGCCCACTGCCGAGGACAAGCTGCTTAAAGCTCCCGTCGCGCCCGGTTACTCATTTGCGTTCTCGACCCCACGCTCGCAATGGCAGGCCGGCACCATGCCCCACATCTACCAAATTGACCCCGCATGGTCGGAGCTGCCCTATGCCGGTGGCACTATTCGCGAAAACGCTTGCGGTCCCACTTGCCTCACCATGGTCTATATCTTTAAGACCGGCCACACCGATAAGACACCGGTCGATATATGCGCACTGGCCGAAGCCGGCAACTACGCCCCCACTGGTGCCACCGAGTGGTCGTTTATGACAGGCGGTGCGTGGCAGCTGGGGCTCAACGGAACACAGCTCTATAACGATCGCGAATCGATTACCCAAGCACTTCGCTCGGGTGCGCCCGTCATCGCCGCAGTGCGCCCCGGTACGTTTACCAACGTAGGCCACTACATCGTGCTCTACGGCATCGACGATGCCAACCAGATTGGCGTCTACGACCCCAACTCGGCCAGCCGCAGCGCCCGCCGCTGGGGCGTCGTAGAGGTCCTCAACGAAGTCGAAGCCATGTGGGCCTACTACTAGTCATTGGGCACTCATTGGGGACAGGACACTCATTGGGGACAGACTTAAATGAGTACCTGGGAAACTGTGCCCCGCTTTGGACACTCATTGTGGGATGCGCTTTCCGCAGTTGATCGGTGCCACGCATTTAAGTCTGTCCCCAATGACCAGCCCTAGACTGCCGGCAGGAAAGGAACGTCCCTAAGTGCCGGGTTGAAACAAAAGCCCCGCAGCCGGAGCGGACTGCGGGGCTCATGAAGAGAGGCTAGTTTGTGGGCGCTTTGCCTGGCGCCCACGAGAGAGTCAACAGAGTAGAGACTACTCGTGGATGCGGGTACCGGAGAGGCCGGCCATGGTCTCGGCGGCCTTGTCTAGAGCGCCGATGATGCAGGTGCGGCCCTTGCGAGAACGCGCGAACTTGATGGCAGCGCGAACCTTGGGCTCCATGGAACCCTTGCCGAACTGGCCCTCGTCGGCCAGGCGCTCGGCCTCGTCGGCGGTGAGGTCCTCGAGCTCCTCCTGGTTGGGCTTGCCAAAGTTGATGGCGACATGCTCAACGGCGGTCAGCAGGAACAGAACGTCGGCGTCGCAGTCCTCGGCCAGCAGCTCGCCGCCCAGGTCCTTGTCGATGACGGCGGGAACGCCCTTGTAGCAGCCCTTGTTCTCGTAGTCGCGGACGACGGGGATGCCGCCGCCACCGCAGGCGATGACGATGAACTCGTTGTCGAGCAGGTTGAGGATGGAGTCAGCCTCGACGATCTTCTTGGGATCGGGGGAAGCGACGACGCGACGCCAGCCGCGGCCGGAATCCTCGACGAAGACCTTGGAGGGATCCTCGGCCATGAACTCCTTGGCCTGCTCCTCGGTGTAGAAGGGGCCGATCGGCTTGGTCGGGTTCTTGAACGCGGGATCATCCGGGTCGCACTCGATCTGGGTGACGACGGTGGCGGCGTGCCAACGCTTATAGCGCTTGTGCATCTCGCGGCCGATGCCCTGCTGCAGGTGATAACCAATGTAGCCCTGGGACATGGCGCCGCACTCGGGCAGCGGCATCTCGGGGGTACCGATGGCATCGTGGGCAGCGGCGAAGGCGTTCTGGATCATGCCGACCTGCGGGCCGTTGCCGTGGGTGATGATGATCTCGTTACCCTGCTCGATGAGACCAAGGAGAGCGTGGGCGGTGTTGCTCACGGCCTCGATCTGCTCGACGGGGTTGTTGCCGAGGGCGTTGCCGCCAAGGGCGACGACAATACGATCGGGCTTGCCAAGAGGCTTAGACATTGCTGGAATCCTTTCTGTAAAAGGCCTACAACCCATTAATAACCCGCGTCCGTGCGATACGCGAGTTTATTAAGGTTTATATTCTCTTTATCGCTCATTTTATTCATTTTGAAAATAGCGGAACGGTGAACGGTCGTTTTTGTCCGCTCAGCGTACAGAACACCAGCTCAGACATATCTACGCCATTTACGTGCAACTTTATTTAAATGCAGCGAGGATTATGTCGGATTATGCAAACTACATCTCTGCTAAACACAAAACGGACAGCGCAATATCTTACTCGCACTATACGAGATTCTATGCACATATAAGTCGAGTATGCACCCCTGCAAAAACAAGGGGCTTTTCGTCCAGCATAAGGAATAAAGAAGAGCTCCGAAAAGGCGGCAACAGCCAAGTCCCCCATCCATCCCCAAAGTGGCGCGAGGTTTCGCGGCAAAGCCGCGAAACAGCGAAAGGGACGGAATACCCGCCAACTACGTCCTTCATCCGCCCACGCAATCCGAGGACGTAGTCGTAGCAGGATCTGAGGGCTGACCTTCGCGGACACTCCGCAGGACGAAAGAACCCCCGCCGCACGTAGTGCGCAGCGGGGGTTCTTTCATGTCCGAGGGCGTCCGCGAAGGTCAGCCCTCAGATCCTGCGGTGGGAGACCTAGGCCTCGTTGTACACCGTCTTGAGCTTCAGCAGGTGAGCGTAGCGGTCCATAGCGGCCTGCTCGTTCTCCTTGAAGAGCTCCTCGGCGCGCTCGGGGAAGGAACGCGTCAGCGAAGCGTAACGGGCCTCGTTCATCAGGAACTCCTGATAACCGCCCGCGGGCTCCTTGGAATCGAGCGAGAACTTCTTGCCGGCAGCAGCCTCGGGGTTGAAGCGGAAGAGGTTCCAGTAACCGCACTCGACAGCCTTCTTCATCTCGGCCTGGCAGTTCTGCATGCCACCCTTCTTGATGGAGTGCATCTCGCAGGGGCTGTAGCCGATGATGAGGGACGGGCCGTCGTAGGCCTCGGCCTCGTGGATGGCCTTGAGGGTCTGAGCCGGGTTGGCGCCCATGGCGACCTGCGCCACGTAGACGTAGCCGTAGCTCATGGCGATCTCGGCCAGGGACTTCTTCTTGGTCACCTTACCGGCAGCGGCGAACTGAGCGACCTGGCCCAGGTTCGAGGCCTTGGAGGCCTGACCGCCGGTGTTGGAGTAGACCTCGGTGTCGAAGACGAAGACGTTGACGTTGTGGCCGGAAGCCAGGACGTGGTCCAGGCCACCGAAGCCGATGTCGTAGGCCCAGCCGTCGCCGCCGAAGATCCAGAAGGACTTCTTGGTGAGGTAAGCCTTGTCGGCGAGGATCGCCTTGGAAGCGTCGCAGCCGCACTTCTCGAGCTCGGCAACGTAGGCAGCGGCAGCGGTCTTGGAAGCCTCGGTGTCGTTGACGGAGTCGATCCAAGCCTGGCCGGCAGCCTTGAGCTCATCGGACGGACCATCGGCAGCGATGATGTCCTGGGTAGCGGCGATCAGCTTCTTCTGGACGGCCTCGTAACCGACGGCCATGCCCAGACCGTGCTCGGCATTGTCCTCGAACAGGGAGTTGTTCCACGCCGGGCCGTGACCGTCCTTGTCCTTGCAGTAAGGAGCGGTGGCAGCGGGGTTGCCCCAAATGGAGGAGCAGCCGGTGGCGTTGGAAATGAACATGCGGTCGCCGGCGACCTGGGTCACCAGACGTGCATAGGCGGTCTCGGCGCAGCCGGCGCAGGAGCCGGAGAACTCCAGGTAGGGCTGCTTAAACTGACTGCCCTTGACGTTGGCCGCGATGAGCTCCTTCTTCTCGGAGACGTTCTCGACCATGTAGTCCCAAACGGGCTGCTGGTCCATCTCCTGCTCGGTGGGAACCATCTCGAGGGCGCCCTTGGGGCAGACCTTGACGCAGTTGGTGCAGCCCATGCAGTCGAGCGGGGACACAGCCATGGTGAACTTCATGCCCTTGGCCTTGGGGCCCATGGCGTCGAGCGTGCGGGTAGCCTCGGGCGCGGCGGCAGCCTCGTCCTCGGTCATCGCGAACGGACGGATGGTGGCATGCGGGCACACGTAGGCGCACTGGTTGCACTGGATGCACTTGGTCTCGTCCCAGTGGGGAACGACCACGGCGACGCCGCGCTTCTCGTATGCGGAGGCGCCCAGCTCAAACTGGCCGTCGGCGCAATCGACGAAGGCGGAAACAGGCAGGCTGTCGCCGTCCATGCGATCGATGGGCTCGAGCAGTTTCTTGACCTGCTGGGCGATAGCGGATTTGGTCTCCTCGGAGAGCTCGACGGGAGCGGCATCCTCGGCGGTAGCCCAGTCGGCCGGAACCTCGAACTTACGGAAGGCGGTAGCGCCGGCATCGATGGCCTTGTGGTTGGCGTCGACGATAGCCTGGCCCTTCTTCATGTAGGACTTGGTAGCCGCGTCCTTCATGTACTGCAGGGCGTCCTCGGCGGGCAGGACCTTGGCCAGCGCGAAGAAGGCGGACTGGAGCACCGTGTTGGTGCGCTTGCCCATGCCGACCTTGGCCGCCAGGTCGATAGCGTCGATCAGGTAGACGTTGACGTTGTTGTTCGCGATGTAGCGCTTGGCCACGGCGGGCATGTGCTCGGCGAACTCCTCGTCGCTCCACTGGCAGTTGACCAGGAAGGTGCCGCCCGGCTTGACGTCGCGGACCATCTTGAAGCCCTTAACGATGTAGCTGGGGTTATGGCAGGCGACAAAGTCGGCCTTGGTCACGTAGTACGGCGAACGGATCGGGGAATCACCAAAGCGCAGGTGCGAGACGGTGACGCCGCCGGTCTTCTTGGAGTCGTACTGGAAATAGGCCTGGACGTACTTGTCGGTGTGGTCGCCGATGATCTTGATCGAGTTCTTGTTGGCGCCGACGGTACCGTCGCCACCCAGACCCCAGAACTTGCACTCGATGGTGCCGGGAGCTGCGGTGTTGGGCGCATCCTCGGCCTCGGGCAGGCTCAGGTTGGTCACGTCATCGACGATGCCGATGGTGAACTCGCGCTTGGGCTCGTCCTTCTTGAGCTCCTCGAAGACAGCGAACGCGGACGCGGGAGGCGTGTCCTTGCTGCCCAGGCCATAACGGCCGCCGACGACCTTGATGCCCGTCTTGCCGGCCTCGTAGAGAGCGGAGACGACGTCCTGGTAGAGCGGCTCGCCGATGGAACCCGGCTCCTTGGTACGGTCCATGACGGCAATCTTCTGGACGGTCTCGGGGAGAACGTCGACAAAGTGCTTGATGGAGAACGGACGGAACAGGCGAACCTTGACCAGGCCGACCTTCTCGCCGTGAGCGTTGAGGTAGTCGATGACTTCCTCGAGCACGTCGCAGAAGGAGCCCATGCACACGACGACGCGATCGGCATCGGGGGCGCCGTAGTAGTTGAACAGGCCGTAATCGGTGCCGAGCTTCTCGTTGATCTTCTTCATGTAGCCCTCGACGACGGCGGGAAGCTCGTCGTAGACCTTGTTGCAGGCCTCGCGGTTCTGGAAGAAGATGTCGCCGTTCTCGTGGCTGCCGCGGGTGTGCGGGTGCTCAGGGTTGAGCGCGTGATCGCGGAAAGCCTGGACGGCGTCCATGTCGCACATCTCGGCCAGATCCTTGTAGTCCCACATGGCGACCTTCTGGATCTCGTGGCTGGTGCGGAAGCCGTCGAAGAAGTTAAGGAACGGGGTCTTACCCTCGATGGCGGCAAGGTGAGCCACCGGCGAGAGGTCCATGACCTCCTGGACGTTGCCCTCGGCGAGCATGGCGAAGCCGGTCTGACGACAGGCCATGACGTCGGAGTGATCGCCAAAAATGTTCAGGGCGTGGGAAGCGACGCAACGCGCGGAGACGTGGAAGACGCCCGGGAGCTGCTCGCCCGCGATCTTGTACATGTTCGGGATCATCAGGAGCAGACCCTGAGAAGCCGTGTAGGTGGTGGTCAGAGCACCGGCGCCCAGCGAACCGTGAACGGTACCGGCTGCACCTGCCTCGGACTCCATCTCGACGACCTTGACCGGGGTGCCGAAGATATTCTTGCGACCCTGGGCCGCCCACTGGTCGACATGGTCGGCCATCGGGCTGGACGGCGTAATGGGATAGATTCCCGCTACCTCGGTGTACGCATACGAAACATATGCGGCCGCCTCGTTGCCGTCCATAGACTTAAACTTACGCGCCATATACCCCTCTCCTCTCATATAGGTATACAGGCCCCGGCGATCGCCGGGATGTTGGCGTGATGGGATTTACGCTGTTGCTTCCAATCATCTGGCAGGCAGGCTCAGCAGCAGGTACGTGGCGTGGAGAGAAGACATGCCGAGGCGAGGGCCAGCTGATGCGCCCCACAGACCCGACCGCCCGTCTTGCACATGACCGAGCGCCGCAAAGGCCGCATGCCGGATGCTCCCGGGCACGCCCCGGCGATGGGAAGCGCCCGCAACGGAAATCCGCATGCGGGTTTATTGTACCCCGCCGTTAAGTGTAATTTCGACAAATATAGGCGGGCGGTAAAGGTTTACCTCGGGTGACCGCCAAAGGCCAGAATGGTCCCTCCATCCCCGGACGACTGGCTCTGACGCGCCAAGGAGTGTCCCCAAGTACCGGCAGGAAAGGAACGTCCCTAACTGCCGGCTAGAGGGCGCCGAGCAGGATGGCGTAGGTGGTGGATTCGCCGAGTTTGAGCTCGTCGCCGGGGTTGAGCTGGGCGGAGCGGCCGGGCTCTACTTGAATACACACACTCGTGGCCCCGTTTACCACCACGGTGCCGTTAGTGGACGACAGGTCCTCGACAAACCATGCGCCAGACTCGTCGCACCAGATATGGGCATGGCGGGCCGAGACGTCGTCGGTGATGCCGCCCTCCCCCGTTGCCAGCGCGCCGATCTCAACGCCTTCCTCACTCGGCTGAATCCAGCGCGGGACGCTCACCACGTAGCCGTTTTGCACGCACAGCAGTCCCAGCGGATGCGCCGGCGCGACCTCGTGCTCGCCCGCGACCGAAGATGTGCTCAGCGAGCGCGGCGTCGACGTGTCGCCGCCACGGGTCGCATGAGCGCGGCGGCTCGCCCGACTTGGAACTAAGGCGGGCGTGAGAGCAAACGGCATAGGGAACGAATCTTGCGGATGTACTCCTCGACGTCAGGCAGGTAAGCCCCACGAAGTCACCGGGGAGGCCCAAGCGGCCCGGCACCACTTCCAGATTCTGACCAGGGCGAGTCGTTCGCCGGTGGCTGAAGGCTCGCTCCCACCCAAAAGGGGAGATTCGCGTTGTTCCCCAATCGCTCTCGCATCTTTCATTTTGCTCGAGGTGGGCTATAAAAACTTTCCTGGTGAAAGGCGGCGATTGGTTTCCTTTCTTTCTAGAGGAGCGCGCCTGTAATCTGTTTTCATCCTAAATCAAGTTAAGATCGGACCTTCCAGAGGCAAGTCGACTCAAACTGCGAGGCTCCATGTTGGAATAAAGAGCGCTATCGAAGTGCCAACAACACAAAGCTTGCCAGTCTCAAATAGAACCTTTTGGGAGTCCGATTGGGCCGCACACCGAATCCCCGCTGGTGGTTTTTTATAGCTGCGCAACAATAAACAAGGTTAGTGCCAGTCCAGCATGAAATTGAGGAACGTATGCATTTTTTCTCAGTAAGTGATCGTCGTTACTGCTTCGATGAGGTCACTCGCAATTGCTTTCAGGTTGACCAAGCATCAGAAGATGCGCTTCGCATATTTGAAGCATCGGGAAGAACGGTCAACTCGAAGTTGCTAACAAAGTCACTTGCTGCGAAAGGCTACGACCAAACGACCATAGCAGAACTTGAAGACGACATTGATGAGTATCAACGATTGTCTGAGCGGACTTTCTTAACAAAAGACACGCCTCGAAAACTTAGATCCATCGAACTCCACGTTTCACATGCATGCAACCTTGGTTGTAGTTACTGTTTTGCCGGTAAAAGAGATTATGGAACGTCTCCTCTGCTGATGACAGACGAGATAGCCTTCAAGGCGGTCGACTACCTCGTCGCAAGTTCATCGGAAAACGAAACGCTTGCGATCGTCTTTTTTGGTGGGGAACCCATGATTAACGAGCCGCTGATATGGAAAACGGTCGACTATTCAAAAAGAATATACCCCAATAGAAACTTTACCTATTCTATTACGACCAACGGAACGCTTTTGAATGACACTGCTGTGAATTCTTTCAAGGAGCACGGGTTTTCTGTTCTGATTAGTCTCGATGGTACAGGATGCAAGCACGATGCATCGCGCCCGTACAAGACGGGAGGCGGCTCTTTCTCCGATATCGACAAAAACGTTCGTCGTTTTTCCGAGTCGTTCCCCTTCGGCGCAAGAGCGACCTTAACAAATAATAACTGTAACCTCGTTGAAGACTATCTTCAGTTTAAAGAGATGGGCTTCAGAAGGATTTACTTCTCGCCCGTGAGCTCATTCGATGAGAATATCAAACTCGACGAACACTCATTAAACAAAATCAGGGCGGGCCTAATAGATTTGGCGGATCAATATCTCAAACAGATTGATCAAGGGGAAAAGCCCTTGTTTAGAACATTGAAAACTGCAGTTGATTTGATTATGAGCAACAGGATCGCCTTTGTCGGATGCGGGGCTGGCAGGCGTTTTATTTCCGTGACTCCCGAAGGGGACGTATACCCCTGTCACAGGTTTGTCGGGATGATGCGATTCAAAATGGGCAACATCGTCACCGGAATTGACGAAACTAGGTATATTGAAAACTGGAGTCAGGGTGTCGAAAAAAGAATTGACTGTACGGACTGTTGGGCTCGGTCTTTCTGTGGTGGGGGCTGTAGCTGGGAGGCTGCAGACGAGCACGGCTACTTGCCCAAGAGTCTACACCCTGCATCATGTGAATATAGAAAAATGTGCTACGAGATAGCTTTTGACCTTATTTCCCGCCACTCATCTTCGCAGGAGAAAAATCAACGAGAAGCTACTGTATCGGAATAAGCGGTTCAGCGCATTGCTGTCACCATTGTGGAGGTGTTCGTTCTTCTGATTACCGTCTGCGAAGCTTATTGCTACGTTCGCCGAAACCATTCTAGAAATATGGTGAACTAGACATCTTGGTTTGTTATACACAATATTGAGGTTTTTCTGCACTCAAAGGGAGGTAGTCGTGAAGCATATTCATCCGATTAATCCAGGAAGTGGCGACGAGGCAGGCGTGAAGCCGATGTCTTTTGACTGCCTCTTGGGCATTACTGACATCTGTACTGTTTATGATAAAGCAGATGGCTGTGGTGCATACGATTACTGCGACTATGACATGGATGGCGGCAGCATCTGCGTTGTAGATCACTGTGGCATTGATCAAACGTAGTCTCTAATTGGATTAAGGTGAGGAGCTGTTATGAAGCATATCCATCCTGTTGGTTCAAATGAACATCCTCCCGTTGAGCCTTGTTGTCTTGGAGTTGATATATGCAATTTTTACGACATCGCCGAGTGCCCTGTTGCGGATTGGTGCTATGTCGATAAAGAATCAAGCTGTGTTTTGCCAGCAGATTGGTGCGATCCAGTTGACGAGTAGTTTTGTGGCTAGGAACTATTTGGTCCAATTCAGAATAAGATGGGAACAAATACCAAAATCTCGTGTCTGGGAGGAGTTATGCCATTATTGCAAGGTCTCGTTGGATTAGCCTTTATACTTGCGT
The DNA here is from genome assembly GCA_902494605.1 of uncultured Collinsella sp. Classification (GTDB taxonomy): domain Bacteria; phylum Actinomycetota; class Coriobacteriia; order Coriobacteriales; family Coriobacteriaceae; genus Collinsella. Next base: position 8,966 of record CABUUG010000012.1, on the reverse strand, counting down.
TATATCTGGCACCTTTTTTAATTCTATTCTTCATTATCCGATTCTTTCTTCGGAGAAAATAGGAGTGTCACGCAAACATTAGCGTAGCTTTCTTCCAATATGAGCCGAGCATTGGCAAGTGGAATAAGAAGCCCGACCGTTCGCCACATGAAAGTGATCGGACGGGCTTCTCTATTTAACCCGGGCCGCCACCCATAGCGGCTTTCCAAGCGTATTCTCAGTGCAAAGCAATCGTCAGTTTAATCCTATGCGCTGATACCGCATTTCATTTGTTCGGCTCGAATTCTACGGCCTGGCAACCCTCGCACTCTCCGGCAAATGGATTGAACGCGAAGGCAGAGATGATGTGTGCGTGGACATCGAGGCTGCTGTAGGCAACATACTGGGACATGGACCCCCGCTGCGCGTGGTATGCGGCCCGGCATATTCATTGCCGTCCAACCCCGTGTAGTTGCAGCAAAGGGTGGAACCTCAATGCTCAGCTCATGTTGTCCGTGGGACACGAGAATCGTAAGTACACTTTGGTGCGATTCTCACGCTGATACTGAGCCACCTGGAATAAGATACGTCGCGACAACACTTCGCTTCACCTCTGTCTCGACAAGATGACGTAGACTAAAGTTTCCTTTAGTAAGAGAACGAGAACTATATCTGAAAGCGTTGCGATGGCGTGAAGGCACCGAGTCCGAACCGCCTGAATGCTACGTGCATCTGCATCGCCTTTTTGTTATCTCTGCCAGTTGGGTAGCACTACACTTGTCATCATTTACCCTGGTACATGCTGCCTAAATCCACTACCCCTTCTACCGCGCCGACCATCTCGTCATCGTGAGAGACAACAATGATCAGCTGGCTTTGCTTGTTGCGCTTAACATAGGCCGCAAGCTCGGCGCGGCTTACAGCGTCTAACCCAGTCGTGGGCTCGTCGAGTACCAAAACTGACGACTTGCGTGAAATCGCCGACCATAAGTACACTCGGCGCAGCTCACCGCCCGAAAGCGCGGAGCAACGTTTCCCGAGCAACTCCTTCACGCTGTTTTCCAGCGAAAGTAGGCCATCTACACCCCGGTGATAGGAAGAAAAGGGCGTGTCGAAATACTCTAACAGCTCTTTCACCGTTTCGTCCGGCGCGAAGCACGACTGTGGGCAGCACGATATCTCTCTCGCACGTATGTAATCCAAGTCGCATTCTTCGATTGGCACGCCGTTGTATTTTACTTTGCCTTTCGATGAGTATAGCCCGAGCATCAAGTAAAGAAGTGACGTCTTGCCTCTTCCGTTTTCCCCAACTATGCAATATGTACCAGGACCGGAAAACTTGAAAGAAAACCCGCCGAGGACCTCTCGGACAGATCCGTCTGGAAGGGCAACCGAGAATTCCAAATCAGATACCGAAATGTCATTTATTTCATCGAGTTTAGCTAAATCGGTCCGATTCCACCCCGATCTCTCCTTTTCTCTCGTCGCGATAGCCGTCCTATCCCATGATGCTTTGGCATCTTGATAGGATTTGAACAATGACATCATACTTTTCAAAGTCTTAAAGAGAACCGCGAAGTATGTACCGATGATAGTGTACTCGCCTATTGACATAGTTCCGTTAATGATTCGTACTCCGGAAACAACAAGTATCACCGCTTGAAACAACGCTGCGAAAAGACCATCGAGCGATGTCAGAGAATATGATAGCTTTCCGGAGCGCAAAACTTTGGGAAAATAGCTCTTAAACCCAGCGTCGAGCGCTTGTTCGCTCTTGCCGTACGAAGATGTCAGTTGAATGTTGAGAATCTGATTAAGCTGCGATGCAATTGCGGCGTAAAAGGCGCTGTCCGCCTCTTTCTTCTCATACGTGACCCTATACAAAAGTTTCCTCAACCCAGTAATTACACAGAAATACACGATGAGGAGAATGATGGAAAACACCGCGAGAGTTGAATCAATTGACCATATGATAAGCAATACGATGGGAATGGCTACAATGGACAGCGGCGCACTGATAAAATTCGCCAAAACGAAGGATGAGACCACGCTGGAGTCGGAAATAATCCGTTGCGTTGTATAGGCTGGATCGATGGTCCGACTCACCAAGTAATCGTCTCTTTCAAAACGCAAGACGGCCTCCCTGAGAAGATCAAAGGAAAGTCTCGTGGTTATGCGAATGGAAAGTGTTCCTGCAAAATAAGTAAAGAGGGTGGAGAAAACTCCTATTGACGCAACCAGGAGCGCGAAGAGTACGGCGTCTCTTTCGCTGCGGTTACCGAGAAGAAAATCTAAGAATTTCCCGTTCACGTATGGCATGGCATAGGAGAGAGCGGTTCCAATCACCGTGATAGCAATGAAGACGAAAGCCCCTTTTGCTCTGATGAACCTCGAGAGAACGCATCGAATCAAGGAAGGCCCCAATCTACCCGCCACAAAACATCAATCACTGATACCTTACACCTCAACACAACAGGAGCGAAGATTTGCCAATGAGACTGCTTTAAGATTGCCTTGGGCCAATACGATCTCAAGCTCTTCCTACAAGAGAGTCGGAATCGGACATCTCCTCCGACGAACCTGGCAATCGGGCGGTTGAAATATCTTTTTCAACCGCCCGATTGCCACAATAGATTTGAGCATCCGCCCACAAACGTCCGCGTTTTATACCCATCAAATCCTTTGCCTTTTGTCGTCTAGACTAGAAAAATCGCTCGAAATAACGCAACCGGCCTGCTCGCTTGAAGAAACCTAAGCCCGTAACGTAGATGTGCAAACTTCCGAAACGCCTTGCGCGGCATAGTGCGTATAAACTTCGTCAACCGCCTCAGAAATATCTGAGTATCGCGCCGGGTCAAAAGCATACGATGTCGCAGCTATACCCTGCACCCATTCGGAACGCGGATTAATTGAATAGCCACACGGCATCATCATACATGCATCTAGACCTGATTTCCCAAGTATCCGACGTATTGATGAGAGCATCGCGGGTCGCCCCTGCACCATCGTCGTCACCCCTATTAGCAGTATTTACCGTTTTTCTCTAAATGCGTATCGCCACCCTTAAGAATACGAAGTGTTTTATCCAGACCCGATTGTCCTCCATCTCAAACGAAGGGATAAGGAATCTCATCCGGAATCGGCAGTAACGGAGGATTCACAACGACAAGCGAAAAACATGAGTCATCTCTCAGAGGGGAGTAAAGGCTCCCCTCAAGCACCCTAGTTTCGTCATCCAAAGAGTTGATGGCAGTGTTTTTCTTACAAAGGTCGACAACAAAAGGGTTGATTTCTACAGATGTTACATCCATGCCACAGTTGGTAAGTATCAGGCCCTGTATTCTGGGGCCAGAACACAAATCGAGAGCCTTCCGTGCGCTCTGCGGTGTAAGGCGCCAATCTCAGCAAATCTGTCCCACAATACTGCGCTGAAGAACAAGACGGAACCCCTGAGCCAAACTCCCCTATACCTTATTAAGGCTAAGACAGGCAAGTTCACGCACCCGGCATATTCCAGAATAACATCCTATTGTTTTAGATGCTCTACAAGCATGAACAGCCGCGAATCGGAAAGATCTTCTAGTTTCGCCCCGACTGACCGCCAAGGGCCAAAATGGCCCCTCCATCCCCAGGCGACCGGCTCTGGCGCGCCGAGAAGCGTCCCCAAGTGCCGGCAGAAAAGGAACGTCCCTAACTGCCGGCTAGAGGGCACCGAAGAGAATGGCGTAGGTAGTGGATTCGCCGAGCTTGAGCTCGTCGCCGGGATTGAGTTGGGCGGAACGGCCGGGCTCGACCTGAATGCAGACGCGCGTGGCCCCGTTTACCACCACGGTTCCGTTGGTGGACGACAAGTCCTCGACGTGCCAGATATTTTGAGCATCGCACCAGATATGGGCATGGCGGGCCGAGACATCGTCGCCGACGTCGGTAATATCGCCCTCACCAGTGGCCAGCGCGCCAATCTCAACACCCTGCTCACTCGGCTGAATCCAGCGCGGGGCGCTCACGACAAAACTGTTTTGTACGCGCAGCAAGCCCAAGGGGTGCGCCGGGGCGGGTTCGCGTTCGCCCGCGGCCATCGACATGCCAAGCGAACGCGGCGTGGAGGTGCCTCCGCCACAGGTCGCGTGCGCGTAGTCGATGGCATAGTTCACCGAGGACCGCACATCCGCCGAACAACCGACGGCGACAAACAGCACCAGCACGGCCTCGGCGCGCTCGGCAGGCATGAGTTCTGCCGCCTGGGACAGGCGATCGAGCGCGTTGCGATAGAGATTCGTGTCCTGATGGCACTCTTCGAGCGCGCGTACCATCGGTTCACCTGCAGGACCGCACACCATATTGATCACAGCCGTGGAGTCCATGGGATTTCGCTGGCGCAGGGCCAGTTGCGACATAATACGCGCAGCCGAGGTACCGTATTCGGCAAAGTAGCGCTGCTGAAGCGTGCCGACCGGCGCGCGAACGATAAAGCGGGAAACCCAAGAGCGATCGGCGGCCCGGCTCTGCGGGCTGCGGCCGTCGGCGAGCGGACGGGACGAAAGCACCAAGCCGCACAGCTCGATATGGCTCAGATGCGCCGCGCGCTTAAAGATGTCAAACATGGCCCCGCATGGGGTGAGCTCAACTTGAGATGCCATGACCTAGGCCTCCTTGGTCGTAGAAATAGAATCGGACGATACCTCGACAGGTCCGCCAAAAGTACGGGCAGCTGCGGCTCCACCGGCAAGCGGAGTCGCCATCTGGGCTTTTGTGCGTCGCGGTGCCGAAGCGGGAAGTTCAAAGGCAAAGCCCATCGCAAGCAAAAACCACGTAAGCGCATAGGTTGCAACCAGAGCGGCAACAAGGCCGCCCGTCACGGCGCGTTGGGAAAATACGCTACATGCAGCCACAACCAGCACCGGAACCTCGCAGGCAGAAAGCGCAAGCACACCCTGCAGGAAGCCCGAGCGCCGATTGCGCGCAAGTGCCCCCGCGGCAACGCCGGCTATGCCTGGCAGCGCCAACGCCAGTGCGGCAATAATACCCGGTAGCGGCCCAGACCACACGAGCGATCCCAAAGTCGCCGTCACGCGAGCGCCCGACGCCAGCAGCGCGGCCGAAACCACGACCACAGCCCAAACCACGCCACAGACGACCGTCGCGCCGACCATCAGCGCGCGACGAACCGCGCGGCCAGACGCATCCATGGGGCACGGCGTGAGCGGCTCGCCGCGGAGCGAACGACCGACATTTTGCGCATAGTGGTCACAAAACGCCGAGAGCGCCGCCTCGACCGCCGCCGGCTCGGGACGATCTTTTTGATGGCTGGACAGACAGGCCATCACCACGTCGAACAGCTGGGCATCGACAAACGCCAGCGCATCGCGTAGCTCTTCGGAATCCGGCTCAAGCCCTAGCTGCTGGGCCTGCTCGGCCGCGGCGAGCGCCACATCGGGCTCACGACGAAGCAGCTGAGTCAAATCGCAACCGGGCGCATGGGCACCAATGGGATAGTCGGGCCGCGTGTCCATCTTGAGACGGTAGGGGCTCGCGATGTCGCGCGTCTTTTTGCGCGAACCCGAGGTGCCCGAAGTGCTCGGCGCGGCTTCGTATGGCGCGACGCCGGCAATGAGCTCGTAAACCGTGCTTGCCGCGGCATAGACGTCAATCGCCGGCGACATACGCAAAGCGCGTAGGTCGGGAATATCGTCGGTGAGCATCTCGGGCGGGGCGTAGGCAACCGTCGCGCGACGCAGCGTGGCATAACGCTCCGTAAACGACGCCTTGCCGCCGGTACCGGCCACGGCCGACGCAGGCTCAAGCGCCAGCGACGAGCCAAAGTCGATCAGGCACAGGTCAAAGGTGCCCTCGGCAAGCTGCCGGTCAAGCGGTAGACGCGCCGTGCGCACCATAATATTAGCGGGCGAGATATCGCGATGGACAAAGCCCTCACCCACCAGGCTCATACGGCAGAGCAGATCGAACAGGTCGCGACCCAGACGCGCCGCCACAAGCGGCGACAGGCGTCCGGCATCGTCCACGGCAAGTCGCGAACGCAAGCGGGCAAGCGTCTCGCCCTCGACCCATTCCATGACAATTGCAGGCACACCGTCGACCTCGCCCCAGCCATAGAGGCGGGGAAAGCCCTTAAGGCCCGAAAGGGCGCGATGGCATTCGTATTCCTCGCGAAACGCCGCCTTGAACTTGGCGACCAGCGCCTCGTGAGCGGCATCGTCGTCAAACTCATCGCGCGTCGGCAAGATGAGCTGCTTGAGTGCCACTGCCTCGCCTTGGGCGTTGACGGCACGCGTCACGCGGCCGATACCGCCACGGCGCATGGTGGCATCGTCGGCAAACAGCATCGTAAAACGACGCAGATAGGTAGGCAGTTCGTCCTGACCGAGCGCAATGGCCGGCTCAAACCCGTCGACACGCGCCAGGCGCAGGCCGACCATGGGATCGCGACCGAGCGATTGTGGTGTGGTAGATGCAAGATCGGTCATCATAGGGCGAGCGCCGCCACGTTATTGTTGAAGTTACCGAGCGCGACGTCATCATCGCCGTAATGGCCGACCCATTGACATAGGTTGGTGTAACAGCCCCACAGATTGGCATACTGCTGATACCACTTTGACCGGGGCGAGAATGTCTGACGACCGAACTCGGCTCGAATGACAAACATCTCCCCGACCAGGCTGTCGCACGGCCTGGGATCTCCCGTAGAGTTATAGGTCGAGACCACGTCATTGGCACGGGAAACATAGCCGTCGAGCATGTTGTACTTGGTCACAAGCCAACTGTGAATGCTCTCTTCCTCAGCAGCGGAAAGGCCGCCGGAGTTTGCATCGTTGTCAGTGTTGCCGCCCGTCGAGCCGCCGTTTCCAGGCCCTCCGGTAGAGGAACCCGACCCAGAGCCACCGCCCGAACTCGATGAATCCGAGCCAGAGCCAGAAGTATCCGAGCTACCGGGCTTTCCGGACTGCTGGGCGTCCTGCTCCTTTTGCTGCTCGACCTTATTCACCGTTGCCGCCACGCTATTGTTGGACAACCGATCGATGATCTTGGTGTTGGTGAGCACGATGGTTTTGCCATTGGCAAGCGTGACTTCGTTGTCCGGGGCCTCGGCGCCGTCCGCATCGTCGGTGCCAAACACAATATGCCCGACCACACTTGCCCAAGCATATCCAGTCGTGGTGCCCAGATCACTTTTGACCTCATGCCCCACGCGCGGCTCGCGTGCGGCATGCGCCTGCATCATGGACGGCACGGTCATGCCATAGGCAGAAACGCCAGCTATGACCAGCACCAGCGAGCACGATAGCAGTGCGTACGCCCGCGGCGCCAAGCCCAGTCGGCGTCGCATGCGCACCGCGGCGCCGCGCTTTGTCTGAGTGCCACCGGGCCGCATGCGTTCTCCTCCAAGAAAAACACGCCGCTCGGGAGCGGCGCATTCATTCAAATCCATATTTGAGTGTATCAGCGAACCCAAAAGGTTGCGCAACGAATGGGCAAATTAAGGATGCGAGTGGAAGCATCCATGCGATAAGCGGATACGAAGCATCTTTGTTGCACAACAAACTTACAGTCGCACAGGGAAATTATGACTACCCCGTGCGTCGCGAAGAAAACATACGGCAGGAGCAGGCTCGCCACCTAAATCGCGCGACGGGCCTCGATGGCGCGGCCAAGCGTAAGCTCGTCGGCATACTCCAGGTCGCCGCCCACGGGCAGGCCGCTCGCCAGGCGCGACACCTCGACGCCCAGCGGCTTGATGGTGCGAGCAAGATAGCTCGCCGTGGTCTCGCCCTCGATGTTGGGGTTGGTGGCGATGATGACCTCATGGATATCCTCGCGGCCCAGACGCACCAGCAGCTCGCGGATGTGCAACTGCTCGGGACCAATCTTGTCCATGGGGCTGATCACGCCGCCCAATACGTGGTAGAGACCATGGTAGCTGCCCGTGCGCTCGATTGCCTGGACGTCGCGCGGCTCGCCCACCACGCAAATGCGAGTGGTATCGCGCATCGGGTCCTGGCAGATGGAGCACTCGTCGGCCGTGGCGTAGTTAAAGCAACGGCTACAAAAGTGAACCTCCTGCTTGACCTCCAGGATGGCCTCGGCCAGGCGGCGCGCCTCCTCGGCGTCGGCCTCCAACAGGTAATAGGCGATGCGCTGGGCCGACTTGGGACCAATGCCCGGCAGACGGCCCAGCTCATCGAGCAGTTTTTGCAGACTGTGGTTGGCACTCATATATATGCGTGTCTTAGAACGGCATGCCCGGGATGTTGAGGCCGCCGGTGATGGCGCCCATCTGCTTGTTGGCGAGCTCGTTGACGCCGCGGACGGCCTCGTTGACGGCAGCCATGATCATATCCTGCAGCATATCGACGTCCTCGGGATCGAGCGCATCGGGATCGATGGTGAGGTTGACGAGCTCCATCTCGCCGTTAACGGTCACCTTGACCATGCCGCCGCCGGCAGAGGCGTCGACGGTCTGGGACTTGAGGTTCTCCTGCGCGGCGGCAAGCTGCTCCTGCATCTTGCGAGCCTGCTTCATCATCTGCTGCATGTTCATACCGGCCATGATGGCTCCTTTACGTGCGGCCGCACGCCGAGCTGCAAGGGCAGCCGGAGCACGGCGGGACTTTCAAACTCAAAAATCGTACCACGGCGCGCGGCGAGAGAGCGGGGCGGACGTGTTACCTCAGTCGATATACATGTCCTCCAATACAAACCGCACTCAAAGATTATGCAAGGTCGAATTATGCAAGGTTGCATAATATCGCACACTCAATCTAGTAGAGCCGAATCCGGCATTTCATGTGCGCCACTAAATAGCTAAATGCCGAACCGCTGCTCGAGGCGGCGCACATGGCGGCAGGGTATAATTTGATTGCCATAGATAGTAATTTGGAGGTGCCCCATGAATGCCCCCAACGCGCTCCAAAACATCCGCTCAAAACACCCCGTTGCATATGTGGTTCTCTATCTCTTTGTCGTCTGGG
>CABUUG010000011.1 GCA_902494605.1 uncultured Collinsella sp. | reverse complement strand
TTGCACGCCATTGCCACGGCAGAAGCGCTGTACTTTCGCGGACAGGCCGCCCTCGCTGCCAAGACGGCGCGCCCCTATCTTGACGCCACCGATCCCGCATTGCGCTATTCCGCATGCTTTATCTGCGGATACGCCAGTCTGTCGCTCAACCGTATCGCCGACGCCCGCCGGTGCCTTACTGGCATCCTCGATACGCCGGCCGACGAGGAGTCGCCCTCCATCCACGCCATGCATATCCTGTTCGCCTCGGCCGCGAGTGTCCTGCTGCACTTGCCTTCCCCGTATTCTGCCGAAGAGTTTTATCCACTTGCGGCGCATCTGCCCGAAGGCCTGCGCCTGTTCGCCAGCTACGTGATGGCGCACGCCTTGTATCTGCGCGGCGAATACGGACGCAGCCTGGGCATGGCGGAAAATGCCCTGATCATGAAACAGGGAAGCTATCCCATCTCGGAACTGTTCCTGCACCTGGCAGCTTCCATGGCATGCATGAGTCTCAAAGACGTCGACGCCGCAAAAACGCACTTCGGAGCCGCTTGGAACATTGCGCGCCCCGACGGCCTTATCGAGCTCATTGGCGAGCACCACGGCCTTTTGCAGGGACTCATCGAGGCATGTTTGAAATCGCAATACCCCGACGATTTCGCTCGCATCATCGAGATCACGTACCGCTTCAGCTACGGCTGGCGGCGCATCCACAACCCCGATTCGGGCGAGGACGTGGCCGACGATCTAACGACCACGGAATTCACCATGGCCATGCTCGCCTGTCGTGGGTGGACCAACGCCGAAATCGCACGCCATATGGGAGTATCGCCGGGCACCGTCAAAAACCGCCTATCCGGCGTATACGCAAAGCTTGGCATCGGCACACGCGCCGAGCTGGTCGCGCATATGTTGCGTTAGCGACCGGGCCGCCAAGCGCATCGAACGCGTTCCGGAACCCGGCGCTTCGCTCAATCAATTTGGACATTTTGACCCTTGAATGGCACTACCGCCACGGGGCGCCTTCTCGCAAAATTGGATTATTTCCACCGATATTTGCGGGATGGGAGCCCAAGATGCTTGATCGCCGTTCGTTACTTGTCGCCGGAGCGTCCTCGTTAGCGAGCATTATGTTGCCGCGCGTGCCGGGAAGCGCAAACGCCTTCATATTGCCGTTCGCGCCCACCGAAGCCTATGCCGATGAAAAAGACCCCTTCAGGGTGCTCGTTCTCTCGCGCACCATGTTCGGTGTGGTCGTGGTCGACGTTGCCAACAAGAATACGCCCATCGCAGGCGCCAAGGTCACGCTCACGTCGCGCTACGCCGCAGGCAAGCAACTCGCTGCCACAACCGATGACGAAGGCACCGCCATCTTTGAGGTCGCGCCGCTTTCGGAAGGCTACGTAGACGAGGCAACGCTTCTCGACGCGTACGACTTTAACGGCGGCATCTCCATTAGCATGGCGGGCTACCGCGATGTCGAGATTCCCCTCGCGCGTGTCCAAGGCGGCACCGCCATTACCGCACCCACACGTCCGCTCTCCGATGGCGAACCGTACTTTCGCCAGCTCACATTCGACGAATGGGACATCCAGTACGCCGACGCCACGTTTATGGCAATGCCAGCGGACGAAGCAGCAAACGACCAGCCCGACACGCACGCCTTTACCGTGCAGGCCCATCTGCCACAGGGTGGACAGGCAACGCTGTGCGTCAACAAGGTATTGCCCGCCACGGGCAGCTCACCTGAAACCGTCACACAGATCGGCCAGATCAAGGCCAGCGCATCGGGTGCGAATAATCTGGCAACGTTCACGCTTGAAGACAAGTTCCTCGATGCGGCATCGGGCCTTCTGGAAGAAGGGTGCAAGTTGCGCTTTGTTCTCGACTATCAGGGCAAAACCTACACGCTCTCCTCCCCCATGGCCGTTGTCACCGCGCCGGCGGCAAAGGCGGAATCCGGATCGACCACTATCGTCCCCACTACCATGGACCAAGAGATCACTCCGTTTGATTTCCCGGCGGCGTTTCCCGGCATCGGCGGCAATAAGTTCACGTGCTGGATGCCCTCATTCCCCATTTTGTTCGATTTCTCTTTTGCCGGGTACGTGCTGTTTGGCGGAGGATACAAACCGGTCGGCTACATGAACGATTCAGGCAATCCGGATCCGGAGTACTGGAAGAAATCGCCGCGCGAGTCGGGCGCCAAGCAGGCAAACCGCTACCTCGACGAGATGGAGGGGAAGTGGAATCAGTACAAGAGTATGAGTGCCGGTTCGGGAACCGATCCAAGAAACACTAAGCTGCTTCGTCACCACTGCACGCTGCTGTTCACGATGGATATCGCCACACAGCTGTACGGCTCGCTCGCCTACGATTGGGTGGGCAAAACCTGGGGCAACAACAACGACCCCGCATACGGCAATATTAAGGCACTCTTTCAAGTAAGAACCGACCTCAATTGGACCGAGCAGTTTACCCTAGGACCGGTGCCGTTTTTCCTAAACGTCAACCCCTGGGTGCTGGCGAAGCTGGCGCTCGCCGTGGGCGCCCACACGCACGGCAGCGGCGCGGCGTTTTTTAAAAACATTTCGCTCGACTATTCAAACACCTCGGGCTCGTTCACCATCCAGATCGGGCTTGCCGTCACCTTTGGCGCCGGCGTTGCAGGCGTCGCTTCGTCTGCCGTGCGCGGCGCCGCATCCCTCACGCTGTTCATTGGGTACGAGAAGGCAGATGGACACCAGCTTCCGCGACTGCGCGTAGGTGCAGACGTCGATGTCGATGTGATACTCCAGTTCGTAATGTTCAAGTGGACCACCAAGGCTTGGTCGGGGTCGTGGCCCACACTCCTCGATTCGTGGAATATGTCGGTGAACAATGGCAACCAGTATGTGCTCCAGCGCTCTGAGCTCGCATTGGGTGGAGATACGCCTTACACGTTGGATGCCCACTTCGGCACGCCCAGCAACATCGAGGCGGGCGGCGTGCCGCAATTTATCGCATCGGCCACCATCGTCACCAACGCCGAGCTGCTCGCACGCGCCGAGGTTAAGGCCGCTGTCGTAAACGTCGCGCCCGTCGTGCGCGATTGGAATCAAGCGGTCACGCGCATTGAGCTCGAGGCGGATGCAGAAAGCGACGACACGGGACAGGTTGAGCATTTCGTCCACGCACTGATGGGAAACGACGAAAACGCCGAACCGATGTATGAGTACACCTATATCGGGCAGGCGACGAACGCCGTTGCGGAGCCCAACGCCAATTCTGCCGGCGTGTCGGAGGACGAGCGTGGCGGCATCAAGCCCTCGAGCGACAACGTGCTGTTTACTGGCGTGCTCAGCGAAGCTCACATGAAGCTGGCAATGATTGCCGGCGTAGAATGCCTGTTCCGTATCGCCTCGGTGCGCTACGGCGACAATGGCCGCTCGCGCCTGGTGGTGCACACAAAGGCAAACGGCACGTGGTCTGCCCCCATGCCCGTGGACTTTCCCCTTGGGTTTGGCGAGGGCGACGTGGAGCGCGACGGCATATTCGATTACGACTTCGACGTAGTGGAATATACGGACGGAAGAGAAAACCAGGACGCTTACGTGCTGCTGGTCTCGGGCGAGCGCCCTGACGGCGACAACACCCTTTTCGATACGGCAAGCACAGCCGGCATACTGTCCGTTGTGCGCCTGCGCATAAGCAACGACGGAGTTCGCGTGATGTCGCACACGTCGTGGCGCAGCATCTCGCGCGGCCACCTTCAGGAGGATGGCTGCCATTGCCTGCAGTGCCCGCGTATCACGGTGGGCAAGACGCTGGTCGACGGGCGCCTGTCGGGTGCCTACCTCCACCGCCGCGGAACCACCGCAGAAAAGGCGCTCGGCAGCGAGGCTGAGGTTGCGCTGGAGTGCTTTACCCTGTGGTCGGACGTTTCGGGCGATAGCCTGACGTTCCGTCAAGTTCTCCGCTTTCCGCAAGCACCGTCGAGCATCGAGCTGGGTGCGCCCGAGAATATCAACGGCAAAATGGTGGTGCCCGTTGCATACGAGACCACAGACGGTTGTGGCTGCGCGTCGTACGCCGTGATCGGCCAGTCCATCGCGGGTTGGGGCGTTATGTCGCCAGATGCCACAGTACCCCACGCGGTGCCGTGGCCGCAGCACACGGGCTTTTTGGCAACCGTCAACGAGCAACTGCAGCATATTACTTGGACACGAGGCGCGACGGCATTTGCATCGGAGCCCGTGGGCGCCGCGGGCTGTGGCCCGGCGTCGTTCAGCGTAAGCAACAACGGCAGGTGCGTGCTCTATGTAGAGAACACCGATGGCAAGGTGGGACAAACCTACGACGAAGAAGGCAACCCGGTAGCAGTGATGGGCAAGCACTTCCGCATCTTCGCCAGCACCTTGGCAGGCGATCTGTTTACGGAGCCGTTCGTGATGTGCGAGCTGGACCATCCCGTCGATCAGATAACGACATTTTTGACGTCGGGGAGCATGCTCTCCGCGCTCGCCACGCACATTGTGAGCGCGGAGAAGAGCGAGGCAGAGTTGCACGGCATCGAAGTGCCCTTGGTGGCGTGTGTCACTCCGACGGGCGCGGTCGCTACCTCGGGCGCGGTGGTGCCCGGAGCAGCAGGCGAATCCTTCATGGTCACGGTGCGAAACGACGGCAACACCTTGCTGACCGCTGGCACGATCGATCTGTACCGAGAGGGCTCCAGCCAGCCGTTCTCCAGCGCATCCATCGGATTCGGAGTGAACGCACGCATGGCTTCGATCTACGATCCAGAGCTTGCCGAGGACGCTTCGGCCAACGATATGGCACACGTGAAGTACGCGCTCGAGACGCTGGGCGCACGTTTTGCAACGCACCCGCTGGTAGCCGACAACGGCAACGCCGTGCTGGCACCGGGTTGCACGGCACAGTTCCGTATGAGCTTCGCCATCCCCGAGAGTTGGAGCGACGAAGTGGGCAAACGCGTAACGCTGTATGCGAAGGCGCGTAATCTGGCGGCGCTCGATCCCGTAACGCTCGAAGAAATTCGACCGGGCGCGAACTCGGCGCTGGGTGCTGTACTGCACGAGCTCCACGTGCCCGACGCGGCATGCGAACGCTCAGAAGTTCAGGTCGGCGTATGCGACAGCGCGGACGCCACAGGGCTTCACGACGCCCCGATGACGGCGGACGGCGATGGTGGCTCAAGTGGCGGCGGTACTGACGAGGGCGGCGGCTCCGGCGGAAGCAGCTCCGGCAGTGGCAAGGACCACGGCAATAACAAGCGCTCCGGAAAAGCGGGCGCGCTTGCGGGCACGGGCGATGCCAACGCTCCCCTCACGGCAGCCGCTGCAGCACTCGCCGCGGCAGGCGCCGGCCTCGTCGCCTACAGTGCCCGCCGCACGGCGCTCGAGATCGACACCGCCAATGAGGCCAATTCGGATAGGCCTCGCTAGCTCCTAGTTACTTTTGTGAGAGGCGCCGACTCGGCTCATCGAACATCAAATGGGCTGGTTCTGAATACCCAGAGCCAGCCCATTACGCATTAGATGTCGTCAGAGGAGTCGAGTTCTACCTCGAGCTTGGCACGGCGTCTTTTCGCCGTGAAAAACGTTGCGCACAGGGCAGCAAACGTGGCCGCGAAAATCGTCGCACCGCAGAACACGCCCGTGGCCAGGTTCGCCAACCAAAAGACGCTTTCGAGCGGTACGATCTGCGCCTCAGCGATACAGCGCATTGCGGCAATAACAAGAGCGAACGCGGCGCCGCTAAGACCGCTGACAAGCAGGAAATATCCAACAGGAAGATGCTCGGTTTGCCCAAAACGATTGGTATCGACATAGCCCTTCCGCGTTTGCAGTCCTGCGCAAATCAACATCACGAGAACGAGCCACAAATACATGGCTGCCTCGAACGGCGTTGCAAAGCCATGCGGCATTTCACTGGCGTCGCTGTGAACCCACGCAACCTGTCGAGCTATAAACTGGTAGAAAAAGATCATCAACATGCCAAACGAAAGCAGCACGAAACCAATCTTGTAGATCTTCGCGCTCTCGGCCTCCAGGCGCTCATCCTTTGGGCCGGCATATTCACGCCACTTTTGCACGAGTTTTAAATCTTCAAATTTCATAGCGAACTCCTAAAGAGCGTCAGGGTCGACGTCGCTCTCGTCTTCCCAAAACAAGTCGTTCAACGTAACGCGTAGCGCTTTACAGATTGCCACGCACAAATTGAGCGTGGGGTTGTAGCCGCCCGCCTCGATCAAGCCGATGGTCTGGCGCGTAACGCCCACGGCCTCGGCCAGGTCAGCTTGCGAAAGGCCAACCGCCGCGCGCGCCGCCTTCATGCGTAGGTTCCTTTTGCCCGGCATGGAGTTCCTTTCGTAGTAATGGACAGATATCCGTTGCAACATGACAGAAATATATTGCATCCATCAGAAGATGTCAACTATATCTGTCATTATGAAAATCATGTTCGTCATCGCCATGCGGACACAACAACTTCGATTCGCTATTCAAACTTACTCGGACAAAACCGACTCGGTTTTGTCCGAGTAAACGAATCTCCATCGAATTCCGAACGATTGTTCGATGGATTTCGTGTTGGTTGGAATCGCCTATAGGCTGGGCTATGCTACCTTGACTATCTATATGACTAAAACGCAGCAAAGGAGCACCGAGAGAGCGAGTATGGCAAAAAACACCGCAAACTATGGTAACGACAGTATCCGCCAGCTCAAGGACGAGGAGCGCGTACGCCTGCGCCCCGCCGTCATCTTTGGCTCGGACGGGCTCGACGGCTGCGCGCATGCCGCCTTCGAGATCCTGTCCAACGCCGTTGACGAGGCGCGCCAGGGCTACGGCAAGCTCATCACCCTTACCGCCTTTCGCGATGGTTCCATTCAGGTAGAGGACAACGGCCGTGGCTGCCCGCTCGACTGGAACCCCTCCGAGAAGCGCTTTAACTGGGAGCTCGTCTTTTGCGAGCTCTACGCCGGCGGCAAATACAATAACAACCAGGGCGGCGACTACGACTTCTCGCTCGGTACCAACGGCCTGGGCTCGTGCGCGACCCAGTACGCCTCCGAGTACATGGACGTCACGGTTTGGCGCGATGGCAACAAGTACTCCCTGCACTTTAAGAAGGGCAAGGTCGTCGGCGCCAAAAAGAAGGCACTCGAGATTGAGCCCAGCGACGAGGACCGCACCGGCACCACTATCAAGTGGCGCCCCGATCTTGAGGTCTTTACCTCGATTAGCATTCCCCACGATTGGTATCGCGAGACCATGCGCCGTCAGGCCGTGGTCAACGCCAACGTGACCTTCCGCCTGCGCATTGAGGGCGACGATGGCGAGTTTTCCGAAGAGGATTTTTGCTATCCCAAGGGCATCGAGGACTACGTGCTCGAGAAGGTCGGTACCGACTACCTTACCGAGCCCTTCTTTATCGAGGCCGACCGTCGCGGTCGCGATCGCGAGGACCTGCCCGACTACAACGTAAAGATCACCGCGTGTATGTGCTTCTCGCGCACCTTCATGATGCAGGAGTACTACCACAACTCATCGTGGCTCGAGAACGGCGGCTCACCCGAGAAGGCGGCCCGTAGCGCTCTGACCAGCGCCATCGATGCCTACATCAAGCAACAAGGCAAGTACAACAAAAACGAGAGCGGCATTAAGTGGCAGGACGTCCAGGACTGTCTGGTGCTGGTGACCAACTGCTTCTCCACCCAGACGTCCTACGAAAACCAGACCAAGAAGGCCATCAATAACCGCTTTATCCAGCAGGCCATGACGGCCTTCTTTAAGGAGCGCCTCTCGACCTACCTGATCGAGAACAAGGACGCCGCCAACAAGATCATGGAACAGGTGCTCATCAACAAGCGCTCGCGCGAGAACGCCGAGAAGACGCGTCAGAGCATCAAGACCAACCTGCAGCAGAAGACCGACATGGCCAACCGTGTGCAGAAGTTCATCGACTGCCGCTCCAAGGACAAGAGCCGCCGCGAGATCTACATCGTAGAGGGCGACTCGGCAGCAGGCGCCATTCGCACCTCGCGCGATGCCGAGTTCCAGGGTGTCATGCCCGTCCGAGGCAAGATCCTCAACTGCCTGAAGGAGGATTATCCGCGCATCTTTAAGTCCGACATCATCATGGACCTCATGCGCGTGCTGGGCTGCGGCGTGGAGATCAAAGACAAGCGCATCAAGAACCTCGGCGCCTTCGACCTGGACAACCTCAACTGGAACAAAGTCATCATCTGTACGGACGCCGACGTCGATGGTTATCACATCCGCACGCTCGTGCTCACCATGCTCTATCGCCTGGTGCCCACGCTCATCGACGAGGGCTACGTGTATATCGCCGAGTCGCCGCTCTACGAGATCAACTGCAAAGAGAAGACCTACTTTGCCTACACCGAGCTCGAGAAGAACGGCATCCTCAAAGAGATCGGCGACCAGAAGTGTTCCATCAACCGCTCCAAGGGTCTTGGTGAAAACGATCCGGACATGATGTGGCTCACCACCATGAATCCCGAGACGCGCCGTCTGATCAAGGTGGAGCCCGAGGACGTCACCAAGATGGAGACCATGTTCAACCTTTTGCTGGGCAACGACGAGGCAGGCCGCAAGCGCCATATCTCCGAGCACGGCAAGGAATACCTTGACCAGCTGGACCTGCAGTAGCAGCAAATCGATAACGACGGCCCATAAGAAGTTCAAGAGGAAATCGTGGCAAAGAAGAAGACGAAGAACCAGCCAAAGAAAAAGCAGGTCAACGCCGAGAACGTCATCGGCCTGCACTCCGAGGTCACTGATCAGCCGATTACGCAGACGCTCGAGGTCAACTACATGCCCTACGCCATGAGCGTCAACGTCTCGCGTGCGTTCCCCGAGATCGACGGCTTTAAGCCCTCGCACCGCAAGCTGCTCTACACCATGTACAAGATGGGTCTGCTCAAGGGCGAGCGCCAGAAGAGCGCCAACATTGTGGGTCAGACCATGAAGCTCAACCCGCACGGCGACGCCGCGATCTACGAGACGATGGTGCGCCTGGCCACCGGCAACGAGGCACTGCTCGCCCCCTTCGTGGAGTCAAAGGGCAACTTTGGCAAGTACTATTCGGGCGATCTGAGCTACGCCGCCTCGCGTTATACCGAGGCCAAGCTCTCCCCCATCAGCGCCGAAATCTTCAAGGACATCGACAAAGACCCGGTCGACTTCGTCGACAGCTACGACGGCGCCATGAAGGAACCGCGCCTGCTGCCCACCACGTTCCCCAACATCCTTGTCTCGGCCAATAAGGGCATCGGCGTCGCCATGGCGTCCGACATCTGCGGTTTCAACCTTAACGAGGTCTGCACTGCCACGATGCACTACCTGCAGGACCCCGACTGTGACCTGCTCGAGTACATGCCCATGCCCGACTTCTCGACCGGCGGCGAGATCATCTACCGCCGCGAGGAGATGGAAAAGATTATCGAGACCGGCCTTGGCAGCTTCCAGATCCGCTCCCGTTGGCGCTGGATTCCCGAAGAGCGCATTATCGAGGTCTACGAGATCCCCTACACCACCAAGACCGATGTCATTATCGAGCGCATCGTCAAGCTCTCCAAAGAGGGCAAGGTCAAGGAGATTGCCGACATCCGCGACGAAACCGACCTCTCGGGTTTGCGCATCGCCATCGACCTTAAGCGCGGTGTCGACCCCGACAAGCTCATGGCCAAGCTCTATCGCTCGACCACGCTGCAGGATTCGTTCTCGTGCAACTTCAACGTGCTCGTCGACGGCTATCCCCGCGTTATGGGTGTGCGCCAGATCCTGCACGAGTGGGTCAAGTGGCGTATTGAGTCCACGCGTCGCCGCATTAACTTTGACCTGGGTAAAAAGTCCGAGCGCCTGCACCTGCTGCACGGCCTCGAGGCGATTTTGCTCGACATCGACAAGGCCATCGCCATCATCCGCGGCACCAAGCTCGAAGCCGAGGTCGTGCCCAACCTTATGAAGGGTTTCGACATCGACGAGACCCAGGCCGAGTTTGTTGCCGAGCTTAAGCTCCGTAACATCAACGAGGAGTACATCCTCAACCGCACCAAGGACATTGCCAAGCTTGAGGGCGAGATTGCCGAGCTTGAGGAGATCCTCTCCAGCGAGGAAAACATCAAGAAGGTCATCAGCGACGAGCTGGCCGCGGTCAACAAGAAGTACGTGATGCCGCGCCGCACGGGCAGGATCGAACCCCATGAGGTCATCGAGGTGAGCTTGGAGCCCGAGGTCGAGGAGTACCCGGTTACGATCATGCTCTCGCGCGATGGCTACCTTAAGAAGATGACGGACCGCGTACTCAAGAAGGCCGCTACGCTCAAGTACAAAGACGGCGACAAGCCCTTTATCGAGTTCCCGTCCTCCAACACCCACGAGCTGCTGGTCTTTACCAACAAGAGCCAGGTGTACAAGTGCAAGGTCGCGGCGTTTGAGGACACCAAGTCGGCCCAGCTGGGCTCGTACCTGCCGACCGATCTTGAGATGGAACCCGACGAGAGCGTCATCTGGGTCATCGACCCCGAGGACTATAAGGCCGACGTGCTGTTCGTCTTTGAGAACGGCCGCGTGGTGCGCGTCGCACTTGCCGGATACGTCACCAAGACCAACCGCAAGCGCCTCAAGAACGCCATCTACGGCGGCAGCAAGCTGCTGTATGCCCAGGTGCTCAAGGAAGATCGCGACATCGCACTGGTCTCGAGCGACTACCGCCTGATGAACTTCAACACGTCGCTGCTCAAGACCAAGACGACCACCAACACGCAGGGCGTCCAGGCCTTTACGGCCAAGAAGGGCCGCTCTGTCACCACCGTCGGCACGACCGAGGAAATCCTTGGCGCCGGCGTCTCGGCCGAGAAGTTCACCGCACAGAGCCTCCCCTCCGCCGGTGCCCTTATGAAAGAAAACGACATGCCCAGTCTGTTTGACTAGGACAGCGGCAGAACCGCCATAAACTCTCAAAACGGTGGGGCCCGAAGCGCAGCAACATCGCGCTCCGGGCCCCGCTCGTTGCAACGTAGTCGGAATAATAGAACTCCCCGTTTTTCACTCCCGCAATCCCACGGCACAAGGCATGTTAAGCCATTAGCAAAACTTGCAAAATTTAGCAAAAGTTGCAAAAGTTAGCAAAACCTGCAAAGGGGCCACCATGGATCGCAGCAAATGTCTCCGCCATGCCTGGCATGCTCGAAGATATTATCGAGCGAACCGAAGAGGCGGCAGACAGCTACCTCTCACAGCCTCACGTGCGCATAAACGGCGTTCAAATTGGTCCAGTGGGTCTCGATTGGACATATGCTCAAAAGGCCCAGAGCAACTGGCGCACACGCATGAATGGCATCTTTAAACAACTCGAAAAACATGACATCGGACTTCTCATCACCATCGATGAAGTCACAGTCGATCTCGAAGAAATGCTTCAATTTGCCTCTGTTTACCAGCACTTTGTACGCGAAGGTAAAAAAGTTGCCCTACTCATGGCAGGGCTGCCTTACAAAGTATCGGCACTGCTGCGTAACGATTCCGTCTCGTTCCTCAGGCGTTCCCAATATCATCAGCTAGGACGAATCACTGACGTTGAAATTGCAAACGCCTTTCGCAAAACCGTTGAGGCCGGAGGACGTTCAATCACACCAGAAGCGCTCGAGGATGCTGTGAAGGCCGTCGACGGATTCCCCTACATGATGCAGCTCGTCGGATATCGCACTTGGGATGTTTCGGAGAGCTCGCCCCAATTCAGTACATCCGATGTCCAGCAGGGTTCCCTGCTCGCACGCATGGAGCTGCGCGATCGAATTCTCAAAACGACCTATCGGGAGCTTTCCGATAAAGACATTGAGTTTTTGCTCGCGATGCTGCCCGATTCTGGCCCCAGCAGGGTCTCGGAGATAGCCAAACGCATGGGCGTCGCCAGCAACTACGCAAGCCAATACAAACGCCGCCTCCTGGAGGACGGCGTCATTGGAGAGCGCGGGCGTGGTCTCGTTGGCTTTGACATTCCCGCGTTCAGGGAATTCTTGAACGAGAAGGCGTTTTAGCACGCCGGAATTGTCCGCGGAAGCATCAACGCATGGCAATCAGCATTCCTCTTGGTAAGGATAGCAAGCATTTTCCACCAACACCGATTGCCATGCGTTCTTCTTGTCCTTAGGCGAGCTTGCGAGCGAGCTCTCGCACCTCTTCCAACTTGGGCGAGGAGGCCATGCTGTCGCGCTCGGTCATGCCGCTAATGGTGACAATGCCCTGGTCCTCCCACTTGCAGTACGCG
Source organism: uncultured Collinsella sp. (assembly GCA_902494605.1). Classification (GTDB taxonomy): domain Bacteria; phylum Actinomycetota; class Coriobacteriia; order Coriobacteriales; family Coriobacteriaceae; genus Collinsella. Next base: position 15,534 of record CABUUG010000011.1, on the reverse strand, counting down.
CATGTGGCCCTATACATAGCAATCGCTGCATCATAGACGCCCTCGCTGTGGCTATCGAGCAAAAGGGCCGTCTTGGTGAACGGGAAGCCTGTAGCACCGAAGGCGTACAGGCGGTCGATGGCGGCCTTCTCCTGCGCAGTGATATCAAACCAGTAGATAGGCGAAGCGAAGACAACCATATCGGCGCCTTTCAGCGACTCGATCACGTCGGCCATGTCATCCTTCTGCACGCAAGTTCCCTCATGGGCGAAGCAATACTGACACCCCAGGCAACCAGCGATTTTCTTGCTGGCAACACGGACGACCTCGACCGTATTGCCGCCCTCACGCGCGGTCTCGGCAAACGCCTCGACCATGGTGTCGGTATTGGCGCCCTTACGCGGGCTGCCGCTCAATACAACGATATTCATAAGAATCTCCCTTCTTCATGCCGCAGGCGCGCGGCACACATTTCGTTGTAACCAAAACAGATGGAGCTATTCAGTCGTCTGCAGATCGCATCTCTTGTTCGTGCTCTCTAGACACAATCTCATTGCCTGACAACTCGTTAACTGTCTTGATTCTCTCTCCGAGAATTGAACAGTAAATCGTTGGCCGCAAAGTGTCGACTGTGGGAAAATTAACTAGAGCTTTCTCCTGCTCGCGTGAGCGTTCGCGTGTATGAGCCTGGCCGAATCGGGCAGGCGCAATATAGATCCACGGAAATCGGCCTACGAATAAGGAGCGTCTTATGTATGGACAGCATGTTGCACCGCAGACCCATAACAAACGGACTGGCCTGTCTATCCGCGACGTCAAGCGTCATGCAGGCGCCAGAGTCGCCGCCTTCGGAGTAAGCATTCTTGTGGCAGGACTGCTTTTGCTACCCCGCACAGCACTGGCGACAGAAATGCCCGAAACCGATGTCGCAGCACCCATTACCTGTGACGAAGCCAACGCGGAAGGCAGCCTCACAGCTACCACCGTTGTCGACCATAACTATGACCTGGAGCTCCCTCCTGCCTTTATGTTGGTCCAGAATGAGGCGTTTGTATACGATTTCCCCGACAAACCCGAAGACTTCATCTACGGGCTTAACGACACCGTCCTTCTCTTCAAGATCGACACCGATACCGAAGGCCTTATAAAAACCGAGAACCCCAAAGAGGCCAGCGTCTCTATTGCCCTGACCATGATCGACAATCACGTTAGAGCAACCGCTGTCTTTACAGGCGGCTACGCCGACGACCAAATCCCTTACAGACTGAACCTCAACAGCTCAGCCCACCTTGGCACACACGTTGACCGTGACTTCGACAGCGGGCAAGGGATTATGCACGAGACGCGGCACGATTACTACATCCGTTACATCTTCGACAGTGACGTGCACTTGATTGCAACCGATACGAGCGGTTCCAAACCCGATCCAAGCGTTAAACCGAGCCCAGAGGTCAAACCCGAACCGGAAACCAAGCCCGAGCCCACACCGCAGCCCAAGGCAGAAAAGCCCGCGGCAAATCCCGTTTCCACTAAGGCAGTAGCGGCGGTTAAACCAGCCGGGACCACCCTACCCGCGACGGGCGACAACGGTGCGATGGCTGTCGCCCTGAGTGTTGCCGGTGGCGCAGTTGCAGCAGTTGGCATTTCTGCAACAAGGCGTCGCAACCGCTAGCCAGCATTTCGTACCCCGCAGACAAAGCTCTATCCCCGCTCCGATGAGCTTTACTCACCGAGAAGTTTCTTCCCCACGGAAATGAGTTTCTTTCCAACGGCCGCCTTCACGCCAATCACTACAACCACGTGGGCAGTGCGGGCTTCGAGATCCGCAGCGATGATGTCCCCCGATGCCCGCACTGCGGCTGGCAGCTTGTGCCGTGGGTGCGAGACGACACGTTTTTGCTGGGCACGGTATGGCGCGAGAGTCTCGAACGATACGAGCGCTTCGTGCGCGAGCGCGGTAGTAGCCGCGTGCTGTTGCTGGAGCTCGGCGTGGGCGAGATGACCCCCGGCATCATTACACTCCCGTTCTGGAGCATGACCGCAAAGCTGCCGGATGCGCACCTGCTGAGCGTGAACATCTCGGGCGATTCGGCTCCGCTGCAGCTTGGAAGCAAGGCAGAGGCGATCCAGGCAGACTTGGGTGCCTTGTTCTCGGCGGCGCGGGCCGACGACTAGTAGCGCGGCGAGGCGTCTTGCCGCAAACCGTCCTCGCTAAATGCATGACCGTTAATAAGTAAAAAGCAAGGTGCGTCTTATTTCAAATACTCCTCAAAGAACGCTTTCAGCTTTCCAAACGGAATGACGTCCATCTGATCGTAGAGGTCGGTGTGGCTGACACCGGGGATAATGAGCAATTCCTTGTTGTCCCCCGTCAGCTTGCTGTACGCGGTTTCGCTGAAATAGCGGGAGTGTGCTTTCTCGCCATGCACCAGCAGTACCGCAGAGCGAATTTCGCTGCTGTATTGCAAAATCGGCATATTCAGGAACGACAGCGAGGACGTCACATTCCAACCACCGTTGGAGTTCAGGCTGCGGGGATGGTAGCCTCGCGGAGTTTTGTAGTAGGCGTAATAGTCCGCTACAAACTGCGGCGCGTCCTCCGGTAGCGGATCGACCACGCCGCCCGCCAGCGCATAGCCGTCGTTTTTATAGTCCTCGGTGCGCTGCACGTTCAACGCTTTCCGCTTTTCAAAGCGCGCCTGCTCGGAATCCTCGGCGTCAAAATAGCCGTTTGCGGTCACGCGGGTCATATCGTACATGGTCATAGCCGCGGTAGCTTTGATACGGGTGTCGATGGCCGCCGCATTGACTGCCATGCCGCCCCAACCGCAGATACCGATAATGCCGATACGCTCCGGGTCAACGCTTTCCTGCACGGAGAGGAAATCCACCGCTGCGCAGAAGTCCTCGGTGTTGATGTCCGGGGATGCCACATAGCGGGGCGTACCGCCGCTCTCGCCGGTATAGGACGGGTCAAAGGCAATTGCGAAAAAGCCCAGCTCCGCCATTTTCTGCGCGTACAGACCGGAGGACTGCTCCTTCACCGCGCCAAACGGGCCGCTGACGGCGATGGCGGGCAGCTTGCCTTCCGCGTTCTTAGGCACGTACACGTCGGCAGCCAGCGTGATGCCGTAGCGGTTGTGGAAGGTCGCCTTGCTGTGCTCAACCTTGTCGTTTTTGGGGAACACCTTGTCCCATTCCTGCGTCAGTTTCAACTGCTCCATGCCTAAGCCTCCTTGTCAGTCGCTTTAAGGTATTGCTCGTCGTCCACGGGCTCCAACCACTCGTTGGAGGCCTCCTCGCCCGGAACCTCCACTGCGAGATGGGAGAACCAGCTGTCGGGCGCCGCACCGTGCCAGTGCTTTACGCCCGCGGGAATATTTACTACATCGCCAGGGCACAGCTCTTGTGCCGGTTTGCCCCATTCCTGGTAAAACCCTCGACCGGCCACGCAGACGAGAATCTGTCCGCCGCCGTTTTTGGCGTGATGGACGTGCCAGTTGTTGCGGCAGCCGGGCTCGAACGTCACGTTGTAGACGCCGACCTGCTCGGTGGAAAGGGGCGCGAGGTAGCTTTGCCCGATAAAGTACTTCGCAAATGCGTCGTTGGGGGCACCGATAGGAAAGGCCATCTCGTTTTGGTGTCGGGCCTTTGCGTCGGCGCCGTCGTCCTCGTCCGCCCAGACCTCCTTCGCCATGCGGAAGGCCGCCCACGCCTTGGGCCATCCCGCATAAAACGCCGCATGCGTAAGGATTTCCGCTATCTCAGCCCTGGTCACCCCGTTGTTCTTTGCGGACATCAGATGATATTGGAACGAGGAGTCCGTCAGTCCCTGCGCCATCAGGGCCACAACCGTCACCACGCTGCGGTCTCGAAGGGAAAGCCCGTCTTCTCGACTCCACACCTCGCCGAACAGCACATCGTCATTGAGCTGTGCGAATTTGGGGGCAAAGTCCCCCAGGGCATCTCTGCCCGCCGTCTGCTTAATTGCCATGATCGATTTCCTCCTATCGATGGTTCTGGACACGAATCTGCCTCCACGCGGTTAAGTAGCCCGCCTAGATTTCCATGCCCATTCGTTGCGCCTGTTCCAGAGCGGGATGCCCGGCGATATCGCCCACACCGTTCACGCCGCCGGCGAAAACCGTTTTGCCCATTACGGACCACCCCTTGCGCTACCGATTTGTATTGACGAGAATGAAGGTAATACCTAAACCTGACTTTAGGTCAAGGAATGAATTCGAGATTTATTCGGAGGGGCCATGTACACAATCGGACAGGTGGCGGAAATGTTCGGCTTGCCCGCCTCAACGCTGCGGTATTACGACAGGCAGGGATTGTTCCCGGGGCTGGAGCGGACGTCCGGCATTCGCCGATTCGGCGATACGGAACTCGAGGCGCTTCGGGTCATCGAATGCCTGAAGAAGGCTGGAATGGAGATTAAGGACATCCGACTGTTCATGGAATGGTGCGCGGAGGGCCCATCGACATATCCCAAGCGCAAGGCCATGTTCGAGGAGCGAAGGGCCCACATGGAGTCGGAGATCGCAAACATGAACCGTGCGCTGGATATGTTGAAGTTCAAATGCTGGTACTACGAGCAGGCGATCCAAGATGGCAACGAGGATAGAGTGAAGGCGCTGATTCCCGACAATTTGCCGGAAGAAATCAAAGATATCTACGATAACGCCCACGCTCGATAATGCCGACCGATCTCAAGGGAATTCGGTGAGGAGTCCTCTTCGGTTAGTGATGTACTTCTTCCCCTTGATGTCGCAGCGCCTCGCCTCATAGAAGGCGAAAGCGTCGCGGAGGTAGGAGATGTAGCGCCCGACGGTGACGTGGTTGGTGGGGACCCTGTTGGCGTCGAGGACGTTGGCGATGTTGTTGGGCGAGTTGAGGTTGCCGGAGTTGTCCATCATGTACTCGGCCAGTCTCTCCAACACGGTGGAGTCGGTACGTATTGCGGTCTACCCAAGCCATAATCCACTCCTTCTCTGTTTCGAAACTCGATTATTTCTAAAGTTTCGAAACCGAGAAGGCAATGTGCACAAGGATGCATCGAGGAGCGAATCCCAGTAGCGCCATGTCAGCAGCGATGCCGGGTGCATTCGCACGTGCTACAATCCAACCACCAGAGATGAAAACACAGTCCCCGTCGGGTAGTCGTGGGCGTGCGCTAGTCCGCATCAGTAACCGGCCTCCTTGGTTGTCCCTTCTCTGCATGGAAGCGAATGGGAGAAGCTCTCGTTCTTCGGCGACAAGGCCACTGAAACAAGCAAGCCCGCGAAGAACCCCAAGCGGCGCGCTCGCGAGGCAGCAAAAGCTCTTAAACGGCCCGCGGTGAGCACCAAGGCACAACAGGCTCTCGCAGCACAGCGGGAAGCAATGAAGCGGGAGTCGGCTCAAGCAAGAAGTCAGCGTCGCGCGGATGAGGCGGAGACGCGCTTCGAGCAGCGAAAGTTGAAGCGCAAGCAGAAACATCGCGGGCATTGATCGCTATTTGCAGTAAGGCAAACCATATACAGCAGCGGCGCCAGTTCCACTTGAAGCCGACGCCGCGTAGACGCTGATGGTGACGGCTATGCACGGGCACGGGCGCGCCACCGCACTTCACAGCTTGTTTCTCAAGTATTTGGGACGCACACGCGGCGTTCAAAAATGCGGAGCGACTCCGCATGGCTCGAGACTGAGCCGAGGTGCCCTACTTCTCGCCCTCCAGCAGCCCCACGATGCGGTCGATGTCGACGGCAAAGCGAGGCCTTCCCTCGCGCTCGTAGCGGTCGAGGTATGCCTGGCACTCGGAGACAATGCGCTTGGTGTTGCCATCGATGATGCGCTGGAGCGTCTCGTAGTAGGCCGAGCCCTCGGTCCTGAAGCGGCGCTGGTAGGCCTTGGTTATGGGGAACATCTTGATGTAGTGGATGCCGTGGCGGCAGCCGGGGCGCGTCGTGGGGCGGGGTGGCAACGCAAAGTACTGGTCTTTGGGCACGTTAGGGGCGATGTTGGAACGCAGCGGCACGGCGAAGTCCCTGCGCTTCCCGCGGAAACGCAGCCTCACCACCACGATGCAGGGGCGATTGTGCTTAAGCATGAGCTCGCGGTCGCCCTCGACGAGGTCGAAGAAGTCCTGGGAGATGGATACGATCTTCATCGGTTACGCCCCCTTCATACGAAGCGGGGCCCGCATCGCTGCAGGCCCCTACAGGTGGGCGATATTCTACGCCTTGCGGCACCCCGTCGCCCACGGAGGTTAAACGTACACGTAAGCCGTACTCTGAAAGCCGCGGCTTCCGGCAAGTAGTTTATACCACGAAAGGTCGCTTTCAATGCGCATAGCTCGCAAAATAACACTCGCTGAGCCGTCACCCCTGATCTTCTCGACCGCCTCCTCCGGGTACTTATTGCGTGCCGCGGGCACCTCCGTCCTTGTTATCGCGATAAACATACCATGAGTGGCGTACGAGTCGAGAAGGGCTGGCGCCAAAAGAGCCCAACGACCGTTACGGCTTCGTTAGAAACGCGCCCCACCATGGATGGTGAACCCGAAAGGTAAGGCGCGCGGGCACGGCGACTCGGCCCACGCGCCCGGAAGAGAAAGGACGAACCCATGGGTTACATGCTCGAGACGCGCGGGCTTACCAAGCGCTTCGGTCGCGGCGACCAGGCGCAGGACGCCGTGGCCGACGTGAGCCTTCATATCCGCGAGGGCGAGGTGTACGGGCTGCTCGGTCCCAACGGCGCCGGCAAGTCGACAACACTCAAGATGATCTGCGGGATGCTGCGGCCGACGGCCGGAGAGATCCTCTTTGCCGGGCACGCCTGGCGCCGCGAGGACCTCTACGCAATCGGCAGCCTCATCGAGGAGGCGCCCCTCTACCCCAACCTCACCGCGCGCGAGAACCTGCGCGTGCGCACCACGCTGCTGGGCCTTCCCGAGAGCCGCATAGATGAGGTACTCGCCGCCGTGGACCTCGCGGACACCGGGAAGAAGCGCGCCGGGCGCTTCTCGATGGGCATGCGGCAGCGCCTGGGGCTCGCGCTGGCGCTGATCGCCCGGCCACGCCTGCTCGTGCTCGACGAGCCCACCAACGGACTCGACCCCATCGGCATCGAGGAGCTGCGCGACCAGATCCGCGGCTTCGCGGCGGCGGGTACGACGGTGATCGTCTCGAGCCACATCCTCTCCGAGGTGCAGCAGATGGCGGACACCATCGGCATCATCTGCGGGGGGCGCCTCGCCTACGAGGATGCGCTTCGGCCCGGGCAGGACCTCGAGGAACTCTTCATGAGCGTCTGCCGGGAAGGGCGACGAGCGCGCGGGGAGGTGGCGGCATGACGGGCGAGAAAGGCGGCCTGCTCGCGGGCCTGCGCGCCGAGGCCCTGAAGTCGCGCCACGCGGCACCGGTTCGCCTGGCCGTGCTCATGGCGCTGCCGATGCCGCTGCTCGGCGCGATGCCCTACCGGGGCGTGCAGATCTTCAGCGCGTGGAACTACTGGTACGCGCTCTTCCTGCCCGTGTCTCTGTCGCTCGTGGTGGCGTGCGTCGCGCGGGCGGACGCGCGCACGCGGATGCGGGGGCTTCTGGGCCTGGGCTTCCCGCTCGGGCGCGCCTGGTGGGCCAAGGCGCTCTGGTGCCTCGCGCTCTGCGCGCTCTCGAACCTCGTGGTCTTCGGCATCTACCTCGCGGGATCGGCGTTCTCCTCGCAGGGCCTCACGGCCGCGGGCACGCTCACGATGCTCCTCTGCGCGCTCGCCAACACGGTGACCGCGGCGTGGATGATCCCCACAGGGCTCTTCCTCACGGCGCGGCTCGGAATGCTCGCGGGCATCTTCTGCCCGCTCGCCGTTCAGCTCGTGGGTGGGTTCGCCTGGTCGCTGATGCCGCTGCCGCAGCTCTTTCCGCCGTCGGCGAGCATGGTCATCCCCACGAGCTTCATCCCCGTGCTGCCGAGCGGCGAGCCACTCGCGGCGGACATGGCGCTCGGCGGGGCGCTCGCGGCGGACGGCATGCTCACGCTGGCGGGCCTTGCGGTCAGCGCGCTCGCGTTCGCCGCGCTCACGGCGGCGGGCGCGGCCTGGTTCGCGCGCTCCGAGGAGAGGTGATGGCCATGACGCGACTCTCCGACCCGACGCCGCGCATGACTCTCCCGCGGGCCCTGCTCTCCGAGGCCCTGCGCCTGGCGCGCTCCCCGCTCACGGCGGCGCACCTCGTCTGCGGCCTGGCAGCCGGTCTTGCCTGCGGCGAGTACTTCTCCGTTACCCGATGGGACCCGGCGCTGGGCGCGGACGCCTACGCCCAGTTCCTCGGCGCCCTCATGCTGCTCATGTCCGCCATCGTCTGCGGGCTCGCAGTGGACGAGGAGCGCGCTGCCGGGCACCTCGCCAACCTCACGGCGGTCCCCTCGCGCGGGCGCGCCGTCGCGGCGAAGCTGCTCGCCCTTGCGGCGCTCGGCGCGGGCGCGCTGGCCGTGGCGCTCGGCGTGTTCGGGGCCGTGCTCGCCGTCGCCGGGCGCCTGCCGCTCGGGCCCGCTCCGCTTGCGGCCGCCTGGGCGGGCATCGTGCTGGGCAGCCTGCCCCTCTACGCGCTGTGGCTCGGCGTGGCCCTGCGCCTCGGCCGCAACGCCGCTATCGGCGCCGGCGCGGCGGGGGTGCTCCTCGCGTTCTTCTCGGTGGGCGGACTTGCGCACGGCCTCATGACCGGCGAGCTCACCGGTGCCCTGGCGACGCCCCTGAGCTGGGTGCCGCTCGCCTGGCCCGCGCGCCTGGGGTCGCTCGGGGTAGAGGCCTTCATCGACGCCGCACGCGCGGCGGCCCCTCTCCTCACGACTGCGCTCGCTGGCCTCGTGCTCACCCTGGCAGCCGCCGCCATCCTTCTCGCCTGGTTCCGCCGCTTCGAGGACGGGAGGGCAGATGCGTAGGAAGCCGCTCGCCGCCGTACTCACCCTCCTCTCCGCAGCGCTCGTCCTGGGCGGGAATGCCCTGCTCGACGCCGGCTGGGGGGTCGGCGCTGCGCTCGCTCGCCGACCGCGTGCTGCCCAACCCTGAGATCGCCATGTGGGCGCCCGCGGCTGCGCGCGGGGCTCTGGACCGCTGAGCGCGGCGCAAGTACAATGCCGACGGGAGTTTCAGGAGGTCGAACATGGCGAGGATACTGGCAGTGGATGATGAGCAGGCGATCCTCGACGCGCTCGCGCGCGTCCTCGGCCGCGACGGCCATGAGGTCGTCAAGGCGGCGGACCCGACGGTGGTCCCGGGGATGGACCTCTCGCGCTTCGACCTCGTGCTCTGCGACGTCATGATGCCGGGGCTCGACGGCTTCGAGCTCGTGCGGCAGATCCGCCCGGACTTCGACGGGCCCATCATCTTCCTGACCGCGCGCGTGGCCGAGGAGGACGCCGTGGCCGGCTACGGCCTGGGCGCCGACGACTACGTCCGCAAGCCCTTCGGGGCCGCGGAGCTGCGCGCCAAGGTCGCGGCCCATCTACGCCGTGAGCGCCGGCCGCGCTCGCACGCCCTCTCCTTCGGGAAGGTGCGAATCGACCTCGGGGCGCGCGGCCTCGCCGTGGGCGGCGAGGCCGTGCCGCTCACGCCCACCGAGTACGCCATCTGCGAGTACCTCGCCCGCCACCCCGGGCAGGTCATGAGCCGCGCGCAGATCCGCGAGGCGGTGCTCGGCTGGGAGAGCGACGCCGACGACGCGGCCATATCCATGCAGGTCAGCCGCGCCCGGAGGAAACTCTCCGAGGCCGGCGCCGACCCGATCGCAACCGTCTGGGGGATGGGGTACAAGTGGCAGCTCTGAGGACCGGGGCGCGAGGTCGCGGGGGCATGCCGCTCTCCTTCGTCATCGCGCGCTACTTCGCCTACGCGTTCGCGGCGGTCGCCACGGCGTGGCTCGCCTCGTTCATGGCGCTCTCCGCGGCGATCAACGCGGGCTTCGTCTACGAGGCAAGCTGGGGGCCGGCCAATGCGCGCGAGGTCGCGGAGGGCCTGGCACGCGACGGCGTCTGCGGGCAGCAGGACGTGCCGACGGCGTACCGCTACCTCATTCTGAATAAGGACGGATACGTGCTGATGACAGACCTCGAGGGCACGCGGCTCAAGGACGCGACGGAAATGGCCCGTGCGGCACTCGCCGCGAATCCGGGCACAGTGGAGATCGAGGGCGGGGGCTCGGGTCTCACCTACGCCGCGTTCCCGCTCAAGGGCGGCGGGGCCTGCGCACTCATCAGCGAGTACCTGCCGCAGTGGGTCTCGCGCGACCTCGCCGGCCTGCTTCCCAACCCGCAGAACCTCATGCTCGTCGGCGCCGCGGCGGGAAGCGCGCTCGCGCTCGCGCTCGTGGCGCGCCGCGCAAGTCGCGTGATCTCGCGCAAGATGGCGCCGCTCGCGGAGGCGGCGGGGCGCGTCGGCGCGGGGGAGCTCGACTTCGCGGTCGGCAGCACCAACGTGCGCGAGGTGAACGACGTCCTCGCCGCGATGGACGCCATGCGGGCCTCCCTCGCCGAGTCGCTCGAGGCCCGCTGGGCCGCGGAGCGGGGGCAGCGCGAGCAGGTGGCGTCGCTCGCCCACGACCTCAAGACGCCGCTCACCGTGCTGCGCGCCAACGCCGACTTCGTGGCGGAGGAGCTGGAAGACGAGAAAGACGCCGACCTCGCGGCCGCCGCGCGCGACATAGCCGGCAGTGTCGAAAGGCTCGACGGCTACGTGCGCCTGCTCATCGAAGCCTCGCGCGGGTCCGACGGGGCGGAGAGGGCCCCCATGCGACCGGCCGAGCTCTGCGAGCAGGTCCTCGCCGAGGCCGCCCAGATCGCCCGGGCGCGGGGCGTGACGCTCGACGCGGCCACGGGCCCCGCTGTCGCGGGCGCGCCCGAGGCCCCGCTCGACCGAACCGCCCTGGCGCGAGCCGCCGCGAACCTCGTGGCCAACGCCGCCGAGCACGCGCGCTCGCGCGTGGCGGTCTCCTGCGACGTCACGGGCGGACACCTCGTCATCGAGGTAGCCGATGACGGACCGGGCTTCTCTCCCGCCGCCCTCGAACGCGGCTGCGAGCGCCTCTTCACAGACGACTCCTCCCGCTCCTCGCGCGACGGAGGCCGCCACTACGGGCTCGGCCTCCACGCCGCCTCCGAGGCCGCGAGCGCCCACGGGGGCTCCGTCTCGCTCGCCAACAGCCCCTCGGGCGGCGCGGTGGCCACCATCGCGGTCCCCCTGTGCGGGGCCTGACGACTCAGGCCCGCACACCGGCGTGCCTCGCAACCAAACGCTTCCCGGATAATAATGCCCGTTGCAGGGATCGCCCTGGCTAGTCGCCGCCCATGTGCATGAGCATGTCAGCGATGCGAGTCGCCATCTCGTCCACCGCTGCACGTATGTTGGCGACCCAGGACGCAAGGCCGGCCTGATCGGATGCCTCCGCTTCAAGTACGTCGCAGTTCGCGGTCACCGCCATGAGCGGGGTGACGAGGTCGTGCGAGGCGGTGCAAACGAACGCGCGCTCCCGCGCCTCGGCCTCCGCCACCGGTCGCATGGCGCGTCCCGTTGCCGACCACGCCACGGCGAGCCCCCAAAAAGCCGAAGCGATTGGCGTCACTCGCTTCGCTAAATCAACTTTATGGGATGACGGATCACGGTCTTGAGCTTCTCCGGCGCGCACTTGCGCGGGTCGGAGAGGTAAATCTCGTGATGCAGACGGGCTTCGGAGAAGTCGGGGGCGTAGCCCCGTTCCGCCGCGAATGCGCGCATGGCGTCTATGGTCGCCGGCTCGTCGTCGTAAGGCCCGGTATGCATGCACTGAACGCAAAGACCCTCGTCGACCCTCAGCAGCTCGACCGCCGAGAAGTCCAGCTTCTTCTTGGCGACAGCTTCCGAAACTGCCCAGTCGAAGTCCTCGCGAGTGACGAAATCGGGCAGACGGATGCACGAGATGAAGTTGAAGTCATCCTTCCGCGCATAATCAATCTCGCCATCGGTGCGGTCTTGCCACCAGAAGCCCTCGAGCGGAGGCACGACGAAGTCGAAATAGCCTTTGATCTCTCGCGGGCCCTTCTTCGACATCTTGATGGTATAAGCGACGCCGTAGAGCAGCGGCAACGCGTTCTGGTACTCGCCGCCTTCGGCATTGGGATTGCCCTTGCCCCGCACGGCGACGTAGCTCATAGGCGGAACGGTTACGACGCTCGGCTTGCCGGACGGCTTGTAGAGCTCCCTGAACTCCTTCTTGAAATCGTATGCCATCGCAACAAACCTCCCTGAGCTTGGGTTTCCGTCGATATCCGACCAAATATAGCAATGGGCGCGGCTTCGGAAGAGGCCGCGCCCATTGCGGGATATTATAACACAGAATCGAACGTCTGTTCTATTCCCACTCGATAACGACCGCCGCAGCTAGAAAGGCAGCTCACTTTTTTACAATGCAAGCTAACAGGCGTTTCTTCGACGGAATTTGGTCCTCATTTGGTCCTCACGTATAAAACGAAAAGGTTGATTCGAGATCTTTAATCAGCTGGATTATCCTTCGTCAGACATTTGACCCAGCGATAATTTTCATCATCAAGGCGCGAAACCAACTCATGGCGATCTCTGTAGCGCAATGCTATAGGTTTAGGAAATAGATCGTCTTTTACAGAAGTAATCAGCTCGCGAGGTGCATTGTTATCTACCAGCGAGATCATTGCAAGAACGTACCCGCTATAGAGACCATCTACATAGCCTGTTTGATGCAAATTCTCAATAAGTAAATCATTCGGCAAGCCGCCATACCCACTTGGCACTAGGCCTTCTTCTACGAGTTGAGAAGACCAGAGGGACATAATCTCGTCCTCGTCTTTCTTGCTCAGTTTTCCTAGAAGATCATCAAAATCGATACCCTGAACTTTATCATTAAGGTATGCAAACAGGATTCGAATGAAACTCTTAGCCGTCGAAGACTGCTCGCGAATGATTTCTTCCTTTAGCTCATTGGCGACTCCATCGCCCAATTTCGTTTCTTTATTCATATCCTCTTCCTTCCCAACAGCTTGCCCCAAAGCAATATGTTCCGACCCGCCAATGGCAGAAACTTGCTAAGCAAGCGCATATCCCCTTTTGAAACGTTCGTCGAAGGGACAGAAATCGCTATAAACATGACCGTCAATAAGCAGCGAACCATTCGGTTGGCGTATCGTATGCTGCCGAAACTTATCGACATAGTCATCGGACTTATCATGTTCGAAATAGCTGAACCGATCGAGCCACTCGTCGTATTCATCGGCCCGCTTCACACGAGTCTCGTACTTCTTTGCCCATTCAAAAAGAAAAGAGTCGGAAACAGGTCCCCTCGCGAGGAGCACTGGGCCGTCTTCCAGCTGAACCGGAATCAACCCATATGAGGCCGAAAGCTGAAATAATGCGTGGGCCGCTTGGACAGGACTACCGAAATCGGTAAATACAAGCGCCCCTCTCTTCACGCCAAAAGCAGCAGACAGTTTTTGGAGTGCAGCGAATTTTGGCACCCTAGCCCCTTGTTCATACGAACGTAGCGTTGCAAGGGAAAGATCGGTCTCTCGGGCCAAATCCGGCTGAGTCTTCGCAGGAGTGCACCGCGCCCTTAGCTCGGGCAGTTTCTTCGACTGCATTCTATTCTGCCAGGGCGTAATCAGTATCCAGGACTCTCGCGGATCGTACTCGTAGCGCAAGGGAAACTGGGACGGGTCAAAGTCAGCCGCGAAGTTGTCCTTCCATCTTTCATAATCATCCCGGTCGGAGTCGCTCTCAACCTGAGCATACTGAGCAGCCCATTTCTTCAGGAACGCCTTCATGAAAGATGAAGTCGGCTTGAGCGCAGAATAGCGCTCATTTGCAACGGGCTCGAACCCGTATGTCGCAGCAAATTGAAAGAAAGCCTGAGCAATTAGGTCCGTATCACTGAAATCGTAGTAGCGAAGCGCCTCGGCTCGTATGCCAAAGGCGTTCGCAAGCCCCTCAAGATGCTCCTCTTTCGGGGCCGACTTCATCAGCTCGTAATTCCTTAAGGCCGATTCCGGGATTCCCGCCGCCTGCGCAGCCACCTTTCGGGTCCATTTACGCGCCGAGCGGAGGCAAAACAGCTTCTGAGATAGTTGCTGCCTCCCCCAGCGCTTGCTCGTTTGTTCCCACTCCCTGTCGGCCGCAAACGACGACAGAGCCTCCGAGATTGTACCGACGTAGTCGACGGCAGTCATTCAGATACACCTCCAAAGAATAGCTGCCCTTAAGTCTACACGCGAAATCTAGTGCGTACAAAAAATGTAGGAGATATGGCCAGATTGGAAATATTCCAGTTTTCGTCGTAGCTAATACCTTTCTTGTACATAATCGAGACAAGGGGCAACAGGTGTCCCATCCTAGAAAGGAGACTACATATGACACGTCAGCTTATCGGCGCGGAGGAGGTTGCCGAGATCACGGGCATGAGCAAGTCCTATTCGTTCAAGCTAATCAAGACCTTGAATACAGAGCTTGCAGCTCAGGGAATCATGACCATCCCCGGGAAGGTTCAGCGCTCGTATTTCGAGGCACGCCTTCTCTCCGCCCCTTCTAAGCAGAAGGTGGCGATGACTAATGTCAGTTAGCCGCGACAAGAAACGCGGGACCTGGACAGTCGAGGCTTGGTATCGCAACTCTATGGGCGAGCGTCATAAGAAGACGAAGCGCGGGTTCGCCTCCAAGAAGGAGGCTGTGGCTTGGGAGCGCGACTTCCTCGCCTCCTGCGACGAGCGTGTCGAGGTCACCGTCGAGGCCTTCGTCAAAACCATGTACGCACGTGACATCTACCCTCGACTGCGAGTCGGCACCAGGCTCACCAAGGATGCCATTATCGACAAGTACATCCTGCCCATTTTTGGCCCCATGCGCCTTTGTGACGTCAAGGCTGCGGACGTGGTGCGTTGGGAGAATTGGCTCCTTGAGCAGAACCTGTCGCAGAGCTATCTCCACACCATCTGCAACCAGTTCTCAGCCATCTTCAACCACGCCGTCCGATTCTACCGCCTGCCCCAGAATCCCATGTTGGCGGCGGGAAAGGTCGGCTCCAAGCGCCCTGAGAAGGAGATGCTCTACTGGACCCCTGCCGAGTTCAAGCGCTTCTCCCAGGCCATCGAGGACAAGCCGCTCATCTACCTTGCATTCCTCACGCTCTACCTCTCGGGCTGTCGCGAGGGCGAGCTCCTCGCCCTCCGTCCGGAAGACATCGACTTCAATCTCAACGTTATCCGTATCCGTCATTCCTACGCCCGCATCAAGGGCGAGGACGTTATCGGTCCACCCAAGACGCGCGCCTCGAAGCGGGACATCGTCATGCCGAGCCTCCTTCGTGAGGAGCTGCGTGATTATCTGTCGACACATCCCGAGATCGCCCCTACCGACCGGCTCTTCCCCGTCACGAAGCACGCGTTGTCGCATGAGATGAAGAGGGGTTGCGAGCTCTCGGGCGTGAAGCGCATCCGCATCCACGACATCCGCCACTCTCACGTCAGTGCGCTCATCAACAGCGGCTACTCGCCCACGGCGATCGCCGACCGCATGGGGCACGAG
>CABUUG010000010.1 GCA_902494605.1 uncultured Collinsella sp. | reverse complement strand
ATGGCGTGCAAATCGGGGTCGGAAATGCCTGCAACCGCAGCGTCAATCTGCCCCGGCACAAAGGTGGTACACATCAACGGCATGGGAACGCATGGGTAGCCATTGCAGTCCATCTTCCATCTCCCAACAGCTGGCAACAATAGCAGCAATTGTACTCCTGTTGCTCGGGACCCCTTTCGTTTTACTGTTCGGTTAACGCTACGGTTCGTTTTGGAAGGGTCACGAGCATCACGGTTCCGTTCTCGGAACTTGTTTCGACCTCTACAGCGCCACCGTGAAGCGTTGCAATCTCCCAAACAAGCGCTAGCCCGAGTCCTGCGCCGCCGTATGCCCTGCTGCGGGATTTGTCTAGACGAAAGAACGGCTGGAAGATGCTCTCACGGTACTGCTTGGGTATTCCCGGGCCCTCATCTTTGACTCGCAGGAACACGTGACTGTCGTTGTCGCAGATGGAGACGTTGACAGTCGAGCTGGGGCGGCTGTAACGGATGGCATTTTCGACCAGGTTAAACACCAGCCGATAGAGGAGCGTGTCGCTCCCGATTGTTAAAGCGTCTCCAGCACAATTGAGGGCTATGCCCTTATTTTCGGCAAGTGGCGCAAGGTCGGTGAGGACCTCTTCGGACAAGGGACCAAGTTCAACATCGTCCTCGCAAGGAACGCTGCGGAGCCCACTCATCTCGAGCAATACCTTGGTCATTCGAGACATCCGTTCGGTTTGTTCTTGTAGCAGGCCGAGCAGCTCGGTCGTTTCGGGTTGCAAACCGGAGCGCTCGGAAATGAATAGTTCAATCTGTGCTTGCATAAGGGCGAGCGGGGTGCGCAGCTCGTGTGCGGCGTTGCCGGTAAACTGACGCTGTGCAGAGAACCCTTCGCCAAGACGGGCGATCATGTCGTTGAAAGAGGCACTGCATCGTTGTAGCTCGGTGGGCACATCTTCACTGAGTCTGATTTCGCTTAGGTTGTCAGGCTGCACACGCTCAACCTGGGCGGCAAAAGCTCGTAGCGGTTTGAGCGCACGGGCGCTCACAAAGTATGCCAACACACCGCCAAGGAGTGTGACTCCAGCCGTGATGCACCAGGCTGTCGTGCCAAAAGACTCTTGTGCGTCGTTTACGACGATCGTGACCTCGTCATCGAGGGTCGCTTTCGTTGGGTCGAACGCCTGGGGCGAATCTTCGCCGGCTGCGCTAAGGGCCGAGACGTCGCTGCCGATAGCATCCATGTAGCGCATGCCCGTATAGCCGACCAGGCAGTTCGTCAGCATGCATGCCGCACACGTGAGCAGTGCCGTCATAATCGTTATGCGCCATTGCAGGGAAAGCCTTTTCATTCGCTATCCTCCATAACGTAGCCCTCTCCAATCCGATTGCGAATCGGGTCGTATCCCAAAGTGCTGCGTAGCTTTTTGCGGAGCGACGAGATATGAACGCGGGTTGCGTTGCTAAAGCTGTTCACGCTGCTATCCCAAACGTGCTCGATAAGCTCCTCCTGACTTACCGGACGCCCCTGATTAAGCATCAGGTATTCCAAGATTCCCGTTTCCTTGCGCGTAAGAGATAAAGCCTCGCAGTCCACGGAGGCGATGCGCGCCTTGGTGTCAAAGCGGAGCTTTCCGCAGGTTAAAACTATGTCGCCTTGTGTAAAACGTCTGAGGGTAAGGCTGCGAATCCTTGCCGCAAGCTCGTCCAGATGAAACGGCTTGGTGAGGTAATCGTTGGCGCCGGCATCGAGTCCGGCAACTTTATCGGATACTTCTCCACGTGCGGACAGAATCAGTACCTTAGTCTCGCAGTCGGTTTTCCTAAGTTCCCTGAGCACGGTCATGCCATCGATACGGGGAAGGTTGAGGTCGAGTACCACGAGGTCAAAGACTTCGACGCCCAGCAGATCGAGCGCCTCCTGTCCGTCGTGACAGCAGTCGACGCTGTACGCCAAGTTTCGCAAGCTGCGCGCGATTGCATCGCACAGTGCTCGCTCGTCTTCGACGATCAAAATACGCATAACAGTCTCCTTGCACATTCCAAATCGCGCTTAACACGGATTTTATAGTCGATATGGTCCAATGGTCGCGTAACGAAAGGAGTGGTCAGGTTGTTCAAAGCGGTAAAACCCGTGGTACAGGTCGCTTTGTTGATCGTCGGAATTGCCATGGTGTGCTTTGGTGTTATGCGTGGCGAGGCGGATGCCGTGCTGGCCAAAGCGATTAGGCTGTGCTTGGAGTGTATCGGAATTGGATAAAAGAGAAAACACTGCGTCGCATGTTTTGGCCCGATTTCGCGGATTCATTCAGGCGGCGGCGACGCTGGTCACCAACATTCACCTGCCAAACTTTGCCAAAGGCGGCATCTATCAGGGCGCGGGAAAAACAGTCTGCGTACCTGGACTTAATTGCTATTCGTGCCCCGCGGCATCGGGTGCGTGCCCCATCGGGTCGTTCCAGTCGGTGGTAGGTTCATCCAAGTTCAACTTTTCTTACTATGTTACCGGTACGCTCATTTTGCTCGGCGTGCTGCTGGGACGCTTTGTATGCGGCTTTCTGTGCCCGTTTGGCTGGCTGCAGGAGCTGCTTCATAAGATTCCCGGCAAAAAGCTTTCGACAAAAAAGCTCAAGGCGCTTACGTATATCAAATACTTTGTGCTGCTGTTTGCTGTGGTATTGCTGCCTGTGCTGGTGGTCAACGACCTGGGGATGGGAGATCCGTTCTTTTGCAAATACATCTGTCCGCAGGGCGTGCTCGAGGGCGCCATTCCGCTGGCCATTGCCAATGCCGGCATTCGATCTGCGTTGGGACATCTCTTTACTTGGAAACTTGCCGTTCTCATTGCCGTGGTAGTGCTGAGCGTTTTGTTCTACCGCCCCTTCTGCAAATGGATTTGTCCACTCGGCGCATTCTATGCGCTCATGAATAAGGTATCCCTACTGGGGATCCGGGTCGATGCATGCAAATGTGTCTCGTGCGGCAAGTGCTCAAAGGTTTGTCAGATGGACGTTGATGTGGTCCGCGCGCCCAATCATGCCGAATGCATCCGGTGCGGAAAGTGCATCGGGGCCTGCCCCGTCGATGCCATCAGCTATCGCTATGGCCTGGATGTGTCGGCGGAAAAGCTCCCCTTGACCGCCGATAAAAAGTAAACAAGCTTCGACAAAACGGAGGAATGACCATGAAGCTTTCTAAGATTGCGGCCCTGTTTATGGTGCCGGTATTGGCCTTGTGCCTTGTGGCATGTTCGGCGCCCGGTGGCAATGCGAGCGAATCTGCGAGCTCCGATCCTGAGATCGCAGAACTCACTGCGCAGAAGCCGGCCAATGCCGACGAGGCCGCCGAGCTGTATGCAAAACTCATGCAGAAGGAGAACGATATCTTTTCGAGTGATAACGCGCTGTGGGAAAAGGTATTCAATGCGGCAAATAAAGACTCGACAATGATTGAGGACGGCAGCAATTACGGCGATTTCCTGCTCAAGACCATCGACGGCGCCAAGGATAAGTTTACGGCGGATGAGCTTAAGACACTCAAGGCCGGTGCACAGCAGATTAAGGAGATCGAGGACAAGCTCGAGAGCTTGGAGAAGGAGTTCCCCGGCTGTGGAAGCACGCCGAGCGCAGGCGAGAGCGTCGACGCTTCGGCCGCTGGCATGACGGCTGGTGCCAATGCTTCGAGCGAGGCGACGAAGTTCCCCAGCTTTACGGGCAAGGACCTGGATGGCAACGACGTGAACAGCGACGAGCTGTTCTCTAAGAACAAGGTCACCGTCATGAACTTCTGGTTCACCACCTGCAAGCCGTGCGTGGGCGAGCTGGGCGATCTTGAGAAGCTGAATCAGGAGCTTGCCGAGAAGGGCGGCCAGGTCGTGGGCGTCAATTCCTTTACGCTCGATGGCAACAAGGGCGAGATCGCAGATGCCAAGGACGTGCTGAGCAAGAAGGGCGTGACATATAAGAACATCTGGTTCAAGTCGGATAGCGAGGCCGGTAAGTTTACGTCAAATTTGTTCTCGTTCCCGACAACGTATGTCATCGATCAGAACGGCAACATCGTAGGGGATCCCATCGTGGGAGCCATTAGCTCCGCCGAGCAGCGCGCAGCACTCGACAAGCTTATCGACCAGGCGATTGCGAATAGCGAGCAGTAAAAAACGCGTAAAGCATGGCGAGGATCGTGCGCCGCTGCGCGGAGTAGTCCGCTGCCTTTCAAGATAATCTCCACCATATAGAGGTCCCGCTCGGGGCCTCTTCTTTTAGGCGCCGTCCCGTTCGTTTTTTGGCGTGCTTCGTTACATTCCTCACTGGCGCCGGCAAAAAATGGGGATAGAGTAGGACAAACGCGTCGAATACGAACGGCGGGGGAGAGCGGGCAAGTGCGCCCGCGTGGGAGAGGTTGCCGTCCATGTTGGAGCTCAAGAGTATTTGCAAAAGGTACGTTACGCAGTCGTTTACGCAGGTGGCGCTCGATAGCGTAAGCCTGTCTTTTCGCGATAACGAGTTCGTGGCCATTCTGGGTCCCTCGGGCTCGGGCAAAACTACGATGCTCAACGTTATCGGTGGGCTCGATCATTTCGATTCTGGTGACTTGCTGATCGACGGCATATCGACCAAGGACTTTCACGATCGCGATTGGGATGCCTATCGCAACAACCGCATCGGCTTTGTGTTCCAGAGCTATAACCTCATTCCGCATCAGACCATTTTGGAAAACGTGGAGCTGGCGCTTACGCTCACGGGCGTGGGGCATGCCGAGCGTCGCCAGCGTGCGCGCGAGGCGTTGGAGAAAGTCGGCCTGGGCGAGCACGTTAACAAGCGCCCGAGCCAGCTTTCGGGCGGGCAGATGCAGCGTGTGGCCATCGCCCGTGCGCTGATCAACGATCCCGAGATTGTGCTGGCAGACGAGCCGACCGGCGCCCTGGACTCAACGACATCCGTACAGGTCATGGATCTGCTCAAGGATGTGGCGCGTGACCGTCTGGTTATTATGGTCACGCACAATCCCGAGCTGGCGTACCAATACGCCACGCGCATCGTTAACCTGGCGGACGGCAAGATCACCGACGATTCCGATCCTTTCGATGTCGCTGACGCCACGCGCCGCGAAGCCAAGCCTACGCGCAAAACCTCGATGAGCTTTGTGACGGCGCTGGGGCTTTCTGCCCGAAACCTTATGACCAAAAAAGGCCGTACGGCCATGACTGCCTTTGCGGGCTCGATTGGCATTATCGGTATCGCGGCGATTCTGGCGCTGTCCAATGGCGTAAACGGCTACATCAAAAAGGTCGAGGAGGATACGCTCTCGAGCTACCCGCTCACCATCTCCAAGCAGGATTACGACCTGTCGTCCATGATGGGCGGACAGGGGGCCACGGATGATGAGGCGTCCAACGGCGAGGATTCGTCCGACGACAGCGCCGGCGGCAAGGCTAAGGGAACCGATAAGATCCCCGTGGTTACGGCCGTAAAGGACATGTTTGCAAGCGTTAAGTCCAACGACATGACGAGCTTTAAGGCATGGCTCGATGCCGGTGGCGACGGCATCGATAAAGAGGTCAACGCCATTCAGTACGGCTACGGTGTATCGCCGGTTGTCTATCGTGCCGGCAAGGGCGATGAGAAGCCTGTCCGGCTGGTGCCCAACGCCATGACCGAGGCCATGAGCGGAGGCGCGAGCTCGGCGGCAACGGTGAGCATGGAATCCATGGGAACCTCGGTCTTTAACGAGATGATTGACGACCAGAGCCTGCTCGACAGCCAGTACGATGTCGTCGCCGGTCATTGGCCCACGTCCGCCAACGAAGCCGTGATGGTGCTTTCGAGCCGCGGTACGGTGGGCGACTACACGCTCTATAGCATCGGTGCGCTGAATATCGATGAGCTCAACGACCTGGTTAACAGTGCTATGACGGCCGACGGTGGGGTCAAAGCACCCGAGACCGGTACCGACTTTACCTACGACGATGCGCTGTCCACGACGTTTAAGATGCTGTCGCCGGCCGATGCCTATCGCAAAAACGAAGAGACCGGCATATGGACCGACATGTCTGGTGATGCCGACTTTATGGCCGCCAAGGTTGCCGACGGTATCGACGTGCACATTGTGGGCGTGGTGCGACCTAACGAGACAGCCAATGCGAGTGCGTTGTCTCCGGGCATTGCCTATACACATGCGCTGACTCGCCAGCTTATGGAGCGCGCCGCCGATTCGCAGATTGTGCAGGAGCAACTCGCCCACCCCGAGACGGATGTCTTTACGGGCAAGTCTTTCGATGAACTGCAGGGCGAGGCCAAGCAAGGCGTGGATCTGGGCAGCATGTTCAGTGCGGACGAGGCGGCGCTCAAGAGCGCGTTCTCGTTCGATGCGTCTGCGCTCTCGGGTGCAGCCGGCGGTATGGACCTTTCTGGTATCGATTTGTCCGTGCTGGACATTGACCTTTCGGGCGTTGGTAGGGACATCGACTTCAGCGACATCATGGCCAAAGCGCCGGCCCCAGATTTCTCAGGTATCTTTGACGGTCTGGAACTCACGCCCGAGCAAATGCAGCAGGTGGGAACGCTTGCCAACCAGCTGTTTGAGAGCTTTTTGCAGTCTGATCAGTTTAAGGCGCTGACGCCCGATGATCTTAAGGACGCGTCAAAGCTTACCACCGCGTTCTCGACGTATCTTGAGAGTGATACGGCAGCCCAGCAATACCTGGCTCAGCTCAAGGCACTCGGTGGCGATGCCCTGGCCGAGCGCCTGCAGCGGGCGATGACCGACTATGTGCAAAAGCAGCTGGCTCCGTATCTGCAGCAGGCTATGGATCAGATGATGAAGTCGATCAGCGATCAGATTGCGGCGACGGTGTCAGCTCAGCTCAAGGCAGGCGCAGCAGGGCTCATGGGCCAGATGGCGACGCGGATGTCGTCGAGTTTTGCTAGCCTGGCGAGCGCCATGCGCGTGGATGCGAGTGCCTTTGCTCATGCCATTCACTTCAACATGGACGCCGAGGACCTGAGCTCGCTCATGATGAGCTATGCCAAGGCGTCGAAGCTCACCTACGATAACAATCTGACCACACTGGGCTATGCGGACGAGGCCGACCCCATCTCGGTCAAGATTTTCCCGCGTGACTTTGAGGCTAAGGAGCGTGTGCTCGATCACATCGATGCGTACAACAAGCAGGTCAAAGCCGTCGGCCACGATGAGCAGGCGATCTCGTACACCGACTACATGGGTATCATCATGGGCTCGGTGACCGACATCGTGAACACCATCAGCTTGGTGCTCATCGCATTCGTGAGTATCAGCCTGGTGGTGAGCTCCATCATGATCGGCATCATCACCTACATCAGCGTGCTGGAACGCAAAAAGGAGATTGGCATCCTGCGTGCGATCGGCGCGTCGAAGCGCAACGTGGCCAACGTATTCAATGCCGAGACCTTTATCGAGGGCCTCATCGCCGGCGTCTTTGCCATTGTCGTTGTGATGGCCGTGAGCTTTCCGGTTAATGCCTGGGCGCTTGCTGCCAAACAGGTGCCCAATCTGATGAGCCTGCCCGTGCAGGATGCGCTGGTGCTCATTGCAATTTCGGTGTTACTGACGGTCGTTGCCGGCCTGCTGCCGGCCCGCAGCGCATCCAGGAAGGATCCCGTGGAGGCCCTGCGCTCTGAATAATGTGACAAGGGACGGTCCCTTTGTCACATTGAGCGGCTTGTGAATTCGAGGTCTAATACTTTTCCGAGAAGTGAACGAGTCAAAATGGACCCCCGAAGCGTCGACACTTTTGAGATGCAATTTCCAGCGGTTTTGATTGTTGAATCCTGCGGTTTTGGCGTCAGAGAATGTCGATGCTTCGGGGGTCCAAATACAGCCGTTCACTTCTCGGAAAAGTATTAGACCTCGAGATATAGACGATGTTTGCGAGCGGCAATTAGAGCGTAAGCCTTTAGTTCTTCTTTGCAGAGAGCATGAGCCTAATTTCCGGGTGGGTGTATTCGTCGAACTCTTCCTTGGGCTCGGTGTCAAAGGTGTAGTACGACTTGATAGATTCGTCCTCCGTCTTGATGCTGATTTCTTCATATAGGGATCCGGCTAAAAATGCCTGTTTAAATTCATCCGACAGGCTGCATGGCGTGAGGAGGTCCGGTGTGGCAACGGAAATGTCCAACCCGTTGAGCGGGGCGCAGAGCGTCGCGATATCCTGCTCGGCGCGGGCGAGGTTGTCTGCAGGGCTTGCCTCGGGGTCGATCTGACTGGTGTAATCGACGTCCGTGAGCATGCCATCTGCATCGAAAGAAAGGTAGACATAGGCTGCTTGAGCGCCGAGGTCATTATCGCGCAGATAGCCGATAATGCGGTAGCCGTAGTCGTGATACGACTCGTATGGGTCGTCTGCCGCGACGCGTTCGCACACGGGCTCCAAGGCATCTTGCGCGATGGCGAGCTGCTCGGCGGCTGCAGCCTTTCTTGCCTGAAGCTCGTTATTTCCCTGGACAAATTGCGGGATGTAGGCGCCAAGCAGCACAATGACGGGCAACACCGCGAGAGCCATGATCTGCTTCTTGACGCTTGGGATCGTCACGCCGTATGCGTTTGCCATGGCCTCGGCATTGCTCGAGGTTTCGGCCAGCACGTCTGCCGCCGTGGCGAGTGCCCCTACGGCGCTGGCAACCTCGGCGGCACCGCCCAGGTTGCGCGCGAGATCGTTGTCGCTGTTCTTGAGCAGGCGGCCGGCAGCTTGCGTGGCAAGTACGCCGGCGACCTCCGCGGAACGGTCCTTGTTGGTCTGGGCTACCGCAAGCCTGCCCTGCAGCTCCTTCCACTGTTTGCCCTGCATCCCAAAGCGTGGTGCAAAGGCGCAATAGCAAAAGATGGCGAGCTCGATTACGGTGAGTGCGATGACGGTATATATGCCCGCGGGTTGGAATTCCTTTTGGTGGAACGCGATATCGTTGATCATTTGGAGTGGCAACATCAACAGGCATGCTACGAACGACATGATGAGTGCGGTCGCTGCGATCTTGGGGTACATGCAGTACCGCTGGATGCGTTTCTTTTCTCGTTCGGTGAGCTGCTGCATGGGGGCCTCGACTCTCATCGTTTTTGGGCGATGCGCACACGCTCTTGAGTATAGATGAGTGGAGGGTGTCTGTTGTTCAGACATAGCGGTCAACAGCGTGCTGTTGGTGCTCGCTTGATCGTGGGCGCCATTCACCTTCGTTGCACAGCGACGACTGGTTGGCTGGTTGGCGTCAAGTAACCGCCTCCGCCTTGTGGGCCGCCTCAAGGACAAGGCATAATGCATGTGACAAAGGGGCGATTCCTTTGTCACGTTCGTTGATCTGAGAGTAGATGTTGATGATTCTATCGTTGGCCCCCATGGAGGGGATTACCGGGCATGTGTTCCGTTGCGTGCATGCGGAGTGCTTTGGCGCGCTCGATTGTTATTACACGCCGTTTTTGCCGCCGCCGCGGGTGGGCAACCGCTTTGGCGGCAAGGCGTTTAAGGAAGTCGATCCGGCTAACAACCAAGGGCTTAACGTGGTGCCTCAGTTGATGTCCAAGAACGCGGACGAGTTTGTGTGGGCGGCACAGTTGCTCGCCGACATGGGCTACCGCGAGGTCAATCTCAACCTTGGCTGCCCCTCGGGGACGGTTGTTGCCAAGGGCAAAGGATCGGGCTTTTTGCGCAACTTGGACGAGCTTGAGGTGTTCTTGAGTGACGTGTGTGAGCGCTCTCCGCTGCCGGTATCGGTCAAGACCAGGTTGGGGTTGGAGAGTGACGACGAATACGAGCGTGTGCTCGATTTGTATTGCCGCATGCCGCTGGCAGAGCTGATCGTGCATCCGCGCGTGCAGAAGGACCGTTATTCGGGCTCGCCGCGCAAAGAGTTTTATGGCGAGACGCTGGAGCGTGCGCCGTTCCCGGTCGCCTACAACGGCGATATTTTTGATCTTGAGGATATGGACGCGCTGGTGGAGGCCTATCCCGGCACACGTCATGTAATGCTGGGGCGCGGCCTGCTCGCGAACCCCGCTCTGGCTCGCATGGTTAAGGGCGGCCCTGCTGCCACGACAGCCGAGCTGCAGCGTTTCCATGACACGCTGTTTGCTGCTTATGCAGAAGAGATTGGCGGTAACGCGGTCTTTCGTATGAAGGAGTGGTGGTTCTACGCCAAGTGCGCCTTCGCCGACCCCGCTACCGTTCACAAGCTTGTACGCAAGACCAAAAAGGGCGACGAATACCGCGCCGCCGTCGAGCGCGTCTTTCGCGAACAGCCGCTTGCGCCCATAGCCCGCTTCCACGGCTAGTTAGCCGTTGGGTAGTCATTGGGGACGTTCTTTAACGACTAGTCATTTAAGAACGTCCCCGATGACTAGCCACAAAAAGCTGTACACCAGCATCCAAAGATGTCGGAAAATGTCGACTTTGGATGCTGGTGTACATGTTTGGCCGTATGGGTTGGGGTGGGCCGGTTGCAACGCGCGTACTAGAGCAGGTTCTTCTGTACCCACGCGATGATGTCACTCGATTCGTAGAGCGGCGCTCCGTCAATGAACAGGCAGGGAACCTGGCGCTTTCCGCCGACGGCGATAAGCGTCTGCTCGGCATCGGAATCGGTCGAGATATTGCGCTCGGGAATGGTCACGCCGTTATCTGCCAGAAAGCGCTTGACCTTTATGCAATACGGGCAGCCGGTCATAACGTACAGCGCGAGTTCGTGATCAGTAGCCATAGGTCTCCAATCGGTTGAGGTTTTGATTGAAATACCCAAAGCCGCCGCGGTCTATGCGCGGGCCAGTGACGACTCGATGGCCTGTACCAGAAACGCCGTGGCTCCGGTGCCGCAGGGCTTGTCGTAGTAGTCAACAAAGCGCGGGTCGGCAAGATAGCCGTGGGCGAGGCCCAGGTATGCTTCGTTCTGGGGCTCGCATCCCCAGTTGAGAGCAATCCAGCGACGATGCATCGCGACGAGCTTGCGAACCTCGTTGCTCTCTGGGTCGCCAATGCCCATGGCAATCGAAAGCTGGCCCAGAACAGCGCGTTCAAGTTCCTTCATGTCGTTCCATGTCTCGGGGTCCATGTCCAGCAGCGTTTCGTTTGCCGCATCGACGGCTTCATCGCCATAGCGCGCCCGGGCCTCGGCGCCGTAGCGCTCCTCGTTTTCCTGCACGGTGCGCCAGCGCTCCAGTTGCGGCAGCACGGCGCCCATGAGCGAGACGGCTTCGTCGAGCGACATGCCAGTGTTTTGCGCCAGCCGCGGGGCACAATCCTCGATCATTGCCTCCATGGTGGTGTCGTAGGTGTACTTGCCGTGGTCGTAGCACCACTTGCAGTAATGATTGGTCGCGGTGCCCGCAGCATCGGTGCCGCAGTCGTTGGGCGTGAGTATCATGCCGCAGCTCTGGCAATAGTGCTCGGGCATTTCGAGCAGATGAGACAGTGGCTCGCCGGTTACGGCGGCGATGAGCTTCATCATGTCGATACCCGGGGTGACTTCGCCGCGCTCCCAACGGCTGACGGCTTGGCGTGTGACGAAGAGCTTGGCGGCGAGCTGCTCTTGGGTAAGGCGATGGGCGCGACGGACAGCGATGAGCTTTTCTGCAAAGGCCATAGTGGTTCCTTTCTGCTGGTTGATGGCTTAAGCATACGCGGCGGTAGGCATCCTTCCAAGCAACCGTTGGTTGCACGACGGAGGACCGCGGCGAAGAATTGCGCGCAACGCCCCACACCTCCATGCCGTACAATGACCGGCATGGAACCTATTGCACACATACATACCGATCTGCCGCAGAAGTTCGGCATCCCGCGCAACAGCTTTTTGGCGCCCCATCTGCAGGGACGCATCGTATTTGAGCCGGAATTTGCTTCCAATGCGGCGGTTGAGGGTCTGGACTCCTTCTCTCACCTATGGCTGCTCTGGCGCTTCGAAAACGGCACGCCCGGCGGCACAGCTAAGGACATAGCTGCCGATGCCAAGACGCAGGACAGGTCCGGCCCCAATGCCAAGTGGTCGAAAACCGTACGCCCGCCGCGCCTGGGTGGAGCCGAGCGCGTGGGCGTATTTGCCACACGCAGTCCGTTTCGCCCTAATCCTATCGGTCTCACCTGCGTTAAGCTCGACCGCGTGGAGCTTACCGACGACGGCCCCATCATCCATGTGCTGGGGACCGATCTGCGCGACGGCACGCCCATCTACGACATTAAGCCCTACATTCCGTTTGCGGACTGTCACCCGGATGCAACGGGCGGCTGGATTGAAGACGCGCCGTGGCAAGAGCTCGATGTTGAGTTTCCTCAAGCGCTGCAGGATATGGTCCCGCCCACAAAGCTCCCCGGCCTGGTCGAGGTCCTACGCCAAGACCCGCGCCGTGCGGGCAGCAAGCACGAGCCAAACCGCATTTACCACTTGGCTTACGCCGGGCTCGACATATCGTTTACGGTCGACGAAACCCAGCTAACCGTAGTCGCCGTCAACGACGCGCAAGACTAACCATCCGTCCGTATCCGTCAAAACAACGCCAAACCCCATGCCAAAACCGCCCACGCTGGTGGACAATAACGCCTACCAAAACAATCCACTTTGCACGGGAGCTCAGCATGAAATACGACTTTAGCTCGCTTATCGACCGCCACGGCATGGACTCCATCGCCGTTGATTCTTGGGGTGAGATCCCCGGCATGGCTCCAAACGCACCCGACGAGGGCTTCGACCGCATCCCCATGTGGGTGGCGGATATGAACTTTGCCACGGTGCCCACGGTCCAGGATTACATCATTCAACGCGCCCAGCACCCCATGTTTGGCTATTTCAATCCGCGTCCCGAGTACTTCGACCGCATCATCGAATGGCAGAGCCGCCGCAATGGTGTCGAGGACCTGGCGCCTGAACATATCGGCTACGAAAACGGCGTGCTGGGCGGTGTCGTGTCGACGTTGCGCGCATATGTCCAGCCGGGCGATGCGGTGCTGGTCCATAGCCCCACCTACATCGGCTTTACCAAGTCCATTGAGGCCGCGGGCTACCGCATTGTCCACAGCCCGCTTAAGCTCGACGGCCAGGGCGTGTGGCGCATGGACTTTGAGGACATGGAGCACAAGCTCGCCCAAAACCACATTCATGCCGCGGTGTTCTGCTCGCCGCACAATCCCTGCGGCCGCGTATGGGAGCGTGACGAGATCGAGCGCGCCATGGACATCTATCGCCAGCACGATTGCGTGGTGATCTCGGACGAGATTTGGTCCGATATCATCCTGCCGGGTCACAAGCATATCCCGACGCAGTCGGTGAGCGAGGATGCCCGCATGCGCACGGTTGCCCTCTACGCGCCCAGCAAGACGTTCAACCTGGCGGGCCTGGTTGGCAGCTACCACATCATCTATAACGAGACACTGCGCGACCGCGTGTGCGCCGTGTCCAACAAGACTCACTACAACGAGATGAACGTCCTCTCCATGCATGCGCTTATCGGTGCCTACCAGCCGCAAGGCTACGAGTGGGTGGACGAGCTCAACCAGGTGCTTGCCGGCAATATCGAGTACTTCTGCGCGTATGCAGAAA
Organism: uncultured Collinsella sp.; assembly: GCA_902494605.1. Taxonomy (GTDB): domain Bacteria; phylum Actinomycetota; class Coriobacteriia; order Coriobacteriales; family Coriobacteriaceae; genus Collinsella. The sequence goes on along the minus strand of CABUUG010000010.1, from coordinate 14,695 downwards.
AACATTGGAAGGGCGTCGCGTTTTCGCGTCCGCAGGGCACGTACATGGTGTTTCTGGACTGCACCGAGTGGTGTCGCGAGCATGGCCGCGATATTCAGTGGCTGCTCGACGAGGGAGCGCGCGTGGGCGTGGGGTATCAGGACGGCCGCCCGTTCCACGGACCCTGCCACATTCGCGTGAATCTGGCGCTGCCGCTTTCGCGCGTGAGAGAGGCGTGCGACCGCCTGTACCGCTACGTTTTTAGGGTATAGGGGGCGCACGATTCGGGTACTGTGGCTTGCGCCCATGTCGTCAATGTGCGTGGACGCATAGAGCGCAGAGGCTTGCGAGCGCGTTTTCCACGTCTGCTACTTTTCTTGAATTTGTTTGCCGCAAAGGTGCTCAATCGTAATCTCATACAGTTGGACGCCTCTGATACTTTGCTTGATTTCCTCTTCGACCTCTTCGGCAGAAGGATAGTACTTGAGGGCAAACTGTCGGACTTTGTCTTCGACAAACGCCGGATCATCGTTCACGAGGCGGCAGCGGCCAAAAACCACGGTGCTCTGAACATAGGGTGCCCAGTCGTCGTCTTTGTACCAATCGTTGCCATAGACGGTAAAGCAGACTTTGTCGCTGCGTTTGAGCGCATCGACCTTATGCCCTGCCTTGGCTCCATGAAAGTAAATTTTGTCGTGCTCGGGGTCAAAGTAGTAGTTAACGGGAATGGCGTAAGGATAGCCGTCGTCTCCGTTGACGGCAAAAACGCCGCGCTTGCAATTGACGAGCAGCTCTCGTGCCTCTTGATCGGTGATAGCACGCTTCTTTCTGCGAAGAGGTCTAAACATCGTGGACTTCCTTTCTTTCCGCGTGCTGCGTGCACGACGGTGGGCGGTGTGTCTATATCAAGATACTAGTTCAGGCTGCGAGGCCGACGGGAACGCCCCGTTTTCCGCAGATTGAAACGTGCTCTTGTTTGTCGTGGGAGGATTGTTCCTCACAACCCGTCGTTTAGAAGCGTTCTTGATGACTAGTTCCGTTTGCGGGGGAGGCGTGGGACAATACCGAGCGAACATGATTGGTTGTCCGTGGAAAGGGTCGCGATGAAAAAGCTCAGGACGCTTGCTGACGTTTTGCGCCAGGCGGGCTTTGTGCGCATTACGGAGCTGTTCCTCGTCTTCTATCTGCTGTGCTCGACGGCCGTTTGGCTGTCCGAGCCCACGACCCTCACGTTTGGCGATGGCCTGTGGTTTAGCTTTGAGACGGTCTCGACCATCGGCTTTGGTGACATTCCGGCCGAGACGCCGGTTGCCCGCGCCATTACCGTCATTCTGAGCGTCATCAGCATCTTCTACATCGCCATGCTCACGGGCGTGGCGGTGAACTACTGCAATACGCTTATCAAGATGCGTCAAAAGGACACCATGGCACGCTTTATGGATGATCTGGAGCATTTGGAAGAGCTCGATCGCGACGAGCTTGCCGATCTTTCGCGTCGCGTGCGCGAGTATCGTCGACGCCAGCGCTAAGACGAACGTCGCGCGCCACAACAGGGGGACTGAATATGCATATCACCGTGTATCTGGGTGCCAGTGCCGGCAATGACCCGGCGTTTCTGCCCGCGGTGCAAGAGCTGGGCAACTGGATTGGCGCCAACGGGCACGCGCTGGTATATGGTGGGTCCAAATCGGGCCTGATGGGTGCGCTCGCCGATAGCGTACTCGAGGCGGGTGGACACGTGACGGGTGTTGAGCCGAGCTTTTTTATCGAGGCCGAGTTTCAACATGACGGTATCGATGACCTCATCGTGACGAGCGATATGGCGGAGCGCAAGGCCAAGATGATTGAGCTCGGCGATGCGTTCATTGCCTTTCCCGGCGGGACGGGCACGCTCGAGGAGATTGCCGAGGTCATGTCCGCGGTGTCGTTGGGGCACCTGAGTGCGCCGTGCATCCTGTATAACCTGGACGGTTACTACAACGACCTTAAGGCGCTGCTCGGGCACATGATTGATAAGGGGCTTTCGAGCCCGAGGCGCCAGCAAGGCATCTACTTTGCCGACGATTTGCGCGAGATTGCCTCGATTATCAACGGATAAGTCTTGAGCTTGCCCCACTATAGCTCCCAATGGTGCCGTTCGCGGCGCAGACGGTTGGCTCGTTCGGGCAACGCTCGCTCTACAATAAAACGTAACTATGTCGACTTTGACCGCGGGAGGACCCGATGGATAACCTTGCCAAACTCAAAAACCGCGCGCTGTTTTTACTTAGCGTTGCCGTGACCGGTGCGTTCGCAGGTGCCGCGGTCTGGCTGTTCTTTTTTGCGATGGAGCACGGTATCGACTATCTATGGACCGAGATTCCGCACGCGCTGGGCGTCGCTTCGCCCGAGCTTGCCAGCGGCCCGTTTGGCTTTTTGCCGTACCCGTTTTTTGTCTGTCTGCTGGGCGGCCTGTTAATCGGTCTGTACGAAAAGATGACAGGCACCAAGACCGACGACCTCAACCAGGTGATGGCTAAGGTTAAGCAAGACGGGCGCTACCCGTACGACAACCTGGGCAAGCTTTCGCTCGCGGCATTGCTGCCGCTGCTGTTTGGCGGAAGTATTGGACCGGAGGCCGGCCTGACCGGCGTTATCGCGGGTCTGTGCAGCTGGGCCGGCGACCGCATGCGTCGCTTTGGCGCCGAGTTTAGGGAGCTCACGCTGCTGGGTACCCAGGCTGCCCTGACGGCGCTCTTTACCGCGCCCGTCTTTGGCTTTGTGGCGCCGCTTGCCGGAAGTGCTGACGGCCAGGGCGAAGACGCCCACGATGAGTCCGCGTCCGACGAGATCACCATCAAGCTGCCCAAGGCGCAAAAGACGGTGATCTATGGCATTGCGATTGCCGGCGGTCTGGGTACCTACCTGCTGCTTGGCCAGCTTGTGGGCGGCGGCATGGGCATGCCCAGGTTCGAGTCCGCCGAGGTGGGCAGCCTGGAACTTGTCTGGCTCATTCCGCTGGCGTTGGTCGGCACCGTATGCGGTTGGCTGTACTTTGTCTCCGAGCATGCAAGCGAGGCGTTGTCCCATGCAATAGGGGAGCGTCCTGTCGTCAAGGCCATGCTAGCCGGTCTGACGCTCGCCATCTGTGGCACGGTCCTGCCCTACACCATGTTTGCCGGCGAGACTCAGGCCGATGTGCTCATGGAAACCTATCTGACCATTCCCGCCGGCGTGCTTATTTTGACCGGTCTGGTTAAGGCCATGCTGACCCCCGCCCTCATCAATATGGGTTGGCGCGGTGGCCACTTCTTCCCGGTTATCTTCTCGGGCGTAAGCCTGGGCTATGGCCTTGCCATCCTTACCGGCGCCGATCCGGTCTTTTGCGTCGCCGTCTGCACGGCATCGACGATGGGCGCCGTCATGCGCCAACCCGTTATGGTCGTGGGCCTGTTGCTCATGTGCTTCCCGCTCAAAGGCATCGTCTGTATGATCATCGCCGCAGCCATCGCCGCCGGCATTCCGCTGCCCAAGCCGCTACGCAAGTAGTACGGTGGCGCGCAGTCAGTACAAACATCTCAAGTCCGGTGCGGGCTCTGTGTCACGGATTTGCGGGTGGACTGGATTTCGTTCGGTATCGGCGCTACTTCCAAATTGCAAGCGCGGCGGTGCCCAGTACGATGAGGGCGAGACCGATGGCGCTGCGGCGGGAGAGTTTTTCGTTGAATGCCAGGCGCGCAAATAGCACCGATACGACAATCGATAGTTTGTCGATCTGCACCACGACACTCACCTGGCCTGCAGCGATGGCATAGTAATAGAGCAGCCACGATGCTCCAGTCGCGATGCCCGATGTTGCGAGAAATGTGAGTTCGCGCCGGTCAACGTGCGCGACCTGCTCCAGTTTTCCCTTGGCTGCCACGATTGCCCATGCCATAACCAGTACCACGCAGGTGCGGATTGCCGTGGCCAGGTTTGACCCGACGCCTTCGATGCCGATCTTGGCGAGGACGGAGGTGAGTGCCGCGAACACGGCGGCGCCGAGGGCGTAAGCGAGCCAGGTTCGGTCTTGCTGCTGCTCGGGTTCGGCGGACTGCTTCTTCTCGATCATTAAAAACGTGCCGAGGGTGATGACAGCGGTTCCCACGAGCTTAACCGCAAGGTTGCTCGTCTCGTCAAAAAACGCGATGGCGACCAGCGCGGCGAGCACGGTGCTCATCTTGTCGACCGGTACGACCTTATTGACATTTCCGATGCTCAACGCCTTAAAGTAACAGATCCACGAAGCACTGGTAGCGAGTCCCGAGAGGACGAGAAAGAGCCAGGATCTGGGTTCGATGCTGCCAATGGTTCCAATGGATCCAGAAATGCCCGCCATTGCCCAGGCGAAAACGAGCACCACGCAGGTGCGAATGGCCGTCGCGACATCGGAGTCGGTCTGCTTGATGCCGCATTTGGCCAAGATGGATGTGATGCCGGCAAAGAATGCTGACGCAAATGCTGCGACAACCCACGACACGGGTGCGGTGCCTCCTTGGATAATGGGTTTATCCTGCGAGTTTTATGGACATGAGGATACCGCCCCTCCATGAAGGTTTGATATGGCCGCGGCGAGACGGGGGTCATGTTCCGGGGAACCATTTGGTTAAGGCTCGAATTGTCGATATGCTGTCGACTTCTCTTTGGTTTCCAAGATCTAAACGGCATGCTTCGAAGGGCGGCGGCGTTGTTGCTGCTTCGTCTTATCTAGTAAATGAGGTGGGGTGCCGCCCAAGTCCTTTAGCTGTCGATTACAGGTCGCGTGCTCGATAAACCTTGGTGCTGATGGCGCAACTGATTGCACATAGCACGAGGGCAGGTGCGGCGATGCCTGCACACAGACAGCCCAGAACGGCAGGATCGGGATTCGCTCCGGCAATCGACATGAGCCAGTTGCTGATGGGGTTGGAGGAGCTCAGCGTGGCCATGGCAAGGCATCCGAGCATGGCAAACAGGCCAACGGATAGGCGCAGCGCCTCCATGTGTCCAAAGCGAAAGAACAGCGGCTGCGCCAAAAACACCATCATGAGGGAGATGAGCATTGATGCTGCTGAGGCTATTGCGATTTCAAAGACCGTCTGTCCCGTCGAAGGAATGCCCGCGCTGTTGAAGAGCGGGATGGCGACGATACTCAAAAGCGTAGCTGCACATGCCATGACGGCGGAGAAGACAATAACGCTCAGGTAGCGGGCACAAATAATGTCTTTGCGCGAGAAGGGCAGCGTTGCCCGATAACGCTCCCATCCGTTTTGATTGTCGAAGCCGGCCAGCGAGCTCATGACCATGATGGGCGACATGGCACTGACCGCGCAGGCGCCGGCACTCATGCCAGAGTCGCCGCCCGACGTGTTGGCGAGGGTCAGCACGACGAATATAAATAGGCCGACGCTCGCGATGCTCGAGACGAGCGTGCGAACGATAGCGAGCTCGGATATAAAGGCGCGTTTCATTTCGAAGCCCCTTTCAGCATGAGGCGCAGATAGTCGTCAATGGTTGCCCGATCGCAGGGAATCTCGGGGAAGGCCTCGAGCGTTTCGCGACGGTTGGGCACGAGCACGTCCACGCTATAGGCGTGGTGGGCGGCACGGGCGCCTTCGACGCAAGCCATAAGCTCGGCAGCCTGCGATTGGGTGCAGTGGGCGATGCCGGCACGGTCGGTAATGTCCTCGCGCGGCAGGTCAAACATAATCGAGCCATTATCGATGCAGATGACGCGATCGGCGGTGCGATCGAGGTCGGACGTAATGTGGCTCGAGAGCAGCACGCTGTGTTGGCCGTCGGCGACAAAGGCAAGCAGCTCATCATGCAGTTCCTCGCGTGCCATGGGATCGAGGCCCGCGGTGGCTTCGTCCAAAACGAGCAGCTTGGCATTGTGGCTGAGTGCACAGGCAAGCTGCAGTTTCATGCCCATGCCGCGGGAGAGGTCCTTGACCTATGTCTAGGGATCGAGGCCAAATCGGTCGATGAGGCTGGCGAAGGTGTCGTGGCTCCAGGTGGGGTACGCCGGGCTTACGAGTGCCTCAACTGCGGTCACCTTGAGTGTGGAAGGGAAGGGACACGTGTCCAGCACGAGGCCGACACGGGCACGTAGACAACGCTGTGTCTCATCGGGCGCGTCGGCGCTGCAGCGCTGCCCAAACAGGCGCACCTCGCCGGCATCGAGTTTGATAAGCCCGAGCGCGGCACGAATCGTCGTTGTTTTGCCAGCACCGTTGGCACCAACAAAGCCGACGATCTGGCCAGGCTCCACGGCAAGCGTGACGTCGCGCAGTGAAAAGCGGTCGCTTACAGTGCGTGAGATGCCTTTGAGTTCAAGCAAGTTTTGCATGGTATAGCCTTTCTTGCAGATGGCTACTGCATGGTATCGGGGGCTACCAGGTCGAGCATTTCGTGCAGCTTGTCGCGCGTGACGCCCAAGGCTTCGGCTTGGCTTGCCGCTTTCGCAAGCAGCTCTTCGATATGGCAGAGCTGGTTTTCACGCAAGAGCTCCTGGTTGCCCTCGGCGACAAAACAGCCCTTGCCCTGCACGGTGCAGATAAACCCGAGCTGCTCCAGGTCGGCGTAGGCGCGCTTGGTGGTGATGACGCTCACGCCAAGATCGCTCGCGAGTGCACGGATGCTGGGGAGTTTTGCTCCCGCGGCGAGCGTGCCCGATAAGATCTGAGCTTTGACTTGCGAGGTTATCTGCTCGTAGATGGGCTTGTCGCTCGAATTGGATAGGATGATGTCCACAGCGGCTCCTTAGCTGTTGGGCTACACGTGTATATAACCGGTAAGCACAGTATATATACACTATGCACAGTTATGCAAGAGGCAAATACGGATTGTCCGCTCGTTCGTTCATCTCAATCTGTAACATCTGGAACCGATTTGGACGGCTAGCTGTTACAGATTGAGATTTTGCTGGCGGGCCCCACCTGGTTGTCTCAATCTGTAACAACTGGAGAAGATTTTGGCTGCTAGATGTTACAGATCGAGACATTGGCCACCCGTCTATCCTTATATCTCAATCTGTAACAGATGGACCCGTTTTGAGTGGTTAGATGTTACAGATCGAGATCTTTCTGGGACGCCCACCTGTTTGTCTAAATCTGTAACAGGTAGAGGTTCAAAAACCGTCTAGATGTTACAGATCGAGACAAACTGCTGCGGAGTGCCGCCATCGACTGCTACCTAGGCCCCAACTGATGAATTTGTCCTGATAGGCGCCCTAGGGCGGGATTTCGCGGCTACAATAGTGCGGTTACAACGACGTAATGCACTCAATACAAGAAAGGATCCGCATGGCAAGCCTGTCGGATGAAATCTCGTCGCGCCGCACATTCGCGATCATCAGCCACCCGGACGCCGGTAAGACCACGCTTACCGAGAAGCTGCTGCTCTATACCGGCAGCATCCAGACTGCCGGCTCGGTCAAGGGCAAGAGCTCGGCCAAGCATGCCGTCTCGGACTGGATGGACATCGAGAAGGAGCGCGGCATCTCCGTCACCTCCTCGGTGCTGCAGTTTACCTACAACGGCGCCTGCGTTAACATCCTCGATACCCCCGGCCACCAGGACTTCTCGGAGGATACCTACCGTACCCTTATGGCCGCCGACGCCGCAGTCATGGTCATCGACGGCGCCAAGGGCGTCGAGGCCCAGACCAAAAAGCTCTTTAAGGTCTGTACGCTGCGCCACATTCCCATCTTTACCTTTGTGAACAAGCTCGACCACGAGGCTCGCGATCCGTTTGAGCTCATGGAAGAGATCGAGAACGTCCTGGGCATCAACACCTATCCCATGAACTGGCCGATCGGCAGCGGCCGCAATTTCCGCGGCGTGTTCGATCGTCAGGCCCGTCGCGTCATTGCCTTTGAGGGCGACGGCCACGCCAACGCCACCAAGAAGGTCACCGAGGTCGAGGCCGAGCTGGGCGATCCTTCCATGGACGAGCTCATCGGCGAGGAAAACCATAAGAACTTGATGGACGACATCGAGCTGCTCGATGGTGCCGGCGACGAGCTCGATTTGGATGCCGTGGCCTGCGGCAAGCTGAGCCCGGCGTTCTTTGGCTCGGCGCTCACCAACTTTGGCGTGGAGCCCTTCCTCAAGGAGTTCCTGCGTCTGGCCCCGACGCCGCGTGCCTATACCGATACGCTCACCAGCGAGCCGGTCGATCCCTGCCGCGACGACTTTAGCGGCTTCGTGTTTAAGATCCAGGCCAACATGGACAAGAACCACCGTGACCGCATCGCCTTTGTGCGCATCTGCTCGGGCAAGTTCGAGCGCGGCATGGACGCCTTCCACGTGCAGGGCAACCGCAAGCTTAAGCTTGCCACGGGCACGTCGATGATGGCCGATGACCGTGCCATCGTGGACGAGGCGTACGCGGGCGATATCGTGGGCCTGTTCGATCCGGGTATCTTTAGCATCGGTGACACCGTGTGCTCTGGCAAGCGCCACGTGCAGTATCCGCAGATCCCGACGTTTGCCCCCGAGATGTTCGCTCGCATTACGCAGGTCGATACGCTCAAGCGCAAGCAGTTCGTCAAGGGCATGGAGGAGCTTGCCCAGGAGGGTGCCATCCAGATCTTCCGCGAGCTGGGTGCCGGCATGGAGAGCGTCATCGTGGGCGTGGTCGGCGTGCTGCAGTTTGAGGTGCTCGAGCGCCGTCTCAAGGCCGAGTACCGTGTTGAGGTTCGTCGCCAGCCGCTGCCCTATACGGACATCCGCTGGATCCAGAACGACCCCGATACCATCGATATCCCGGCCCTTTCGCTCACGCGCGACACGCTGCGCGTCGAGGACATGCGCGGCGGTAAGCTGCTGTTGTTCACGAGCCCGTGGAACGTGGATTGGGCAACCGACCACAACCCCGACCTTATCCTGTCGGAGTTTGGCAACGTAGCCTTTTAACGCATCGGCGCGGTGGCCCTGCGGGGCTGCCGCGCCATTTACTTGCCTGATGCCGTGTGAGCGGCTATCATACCCACCGTCGTCTCAAGACCGGGGCGGCCGAGCAGTTCGGGTCCGATATCCTGCTCGTTAAACCTAAAACCAAAGGAGTACATAATGATCAAGAAGGTCATGGAGGACTACAAGGTCCTGTTGCGGAGCATTCCCGCGGCAACGGTTTCGCTGTTTTTCGTGAGCGTCATCATGATGAACCTGCTGGCCAACAAAGAGCTTATCAGCCTGCCGTATCTGGCACTCGATTGCGGCTTTGTGGTGAGCTGGGTTTCGTTTTTGTGCCAGGACATGATCTGCAAACGCTTTGGTGCCAAGGCATCCATCAAAATCTCTATCCTCGCGCTGCTGGTCAACCTTGCCGTGAGCCTGTGCTTTTGGGCATGCTCGCTCACGCCCGGCATGTGGGGCGCTTACTACGACACGGGCATGATCGAGGTCAACACCGCCCTTAACGCCACCATCGGCGGCACCTGGTACGTGGTGCTGGGCTCTTCGCTGGCAATGCTCGTTTCTGCCGTAGTTAACTCTACGCTCAACCAGTCGCTCGGCCGCATGCTCAAAAAGAATAACTTTGCGAGCTTCGCCTTCCGCTCCTATGTGTCCACGGGTGTTGGCCAGTTTATCGACAACCTGGTCTTTGCCATCGTGGTGAGCCACACGTTCTTTGGTTGGACCTGGGTGCAGGTCCTTATGTGCTCGCTGACCGGCGCTGTTGCCGAGCTGCTGTGCGAGGTCTTCCTGAGCCCCGTGGGCTACAAGGTCGTGCGCGGCTGGGAACGCGAGAATGTGGGTTCCGAGTACCTCGAGCGCCACGCAACCGCCTAAGGAGCAAGTATGCGGGTTTTGATCACGGGCGCTTCGGGCGGTATCGGAGCCGCGTGCGTGCAGCGCTTTTTGGATGAGGGCCACGAGGTCGTGGGCTTTGATCTGCTGTCGCCGGCGATCGAACACGAGCGCTACCGCCATCTGATCGTTGATGTCCGCGAGCCGGACTCGTTTCCAAGCGACCTTGAGCCTCAGGTAATCGTGAACGTTGCCGGTACGCAGGATTCGGCCGACGACATCGCCGCCAACCTGTGTGGCACCATCAACGTGACCGAGCGCTACGCCTTTGTGGGGGAGGGGCTCGCCGCCAAGCCTGCGCCGGCTATCAAATCCGTGGTCAATGTGGGGTCGGCGAGCGGGCATACTGGATCGGAGTTTCCCGCCTATGCCGCCAGCAAGGGCGGCGTTATCGCCTACACCAAGAACCTTGCAAACCGCCTGGCACCGCAGGCCATCGCCAACAGTGTGGACCCGGGCGGCGTTATAACGCCGCTCAACCGTTGCGTGATGGAAGACGAGCACCTGTGGAACCAGATTATGGAGCTCACGCCGCTTAAACGCTGGGCCACCGCCCAAGAGATCGCCGAGTGGATCTACTTTGTGGGCGTGACCAACCGGTTTATGACCGGGCAGAGCCTTCTGATCGATGGCGGCGAGGCCGGCCGCACACAATTTATTTGGCCCGAATAGGAAACGCGCCCGATGGAAAGCCGTCGGGCGCGTTTTTGATGTATCGATTTTTAGCCGAGGCAAGTCCAGTTGACGGGGGTCGAGCCGTGCTGTTCGAGTAGCCGATTGGCTGCCGAGAAGGGACGCGACCCCATAAAAGCGGGGAGTTCTGCCGTGGCACGGTTGGCCGAAAGCGGCGAGGGGTGCGTAGAGGCCAGGCAGAACTTGCCGGTTGCCTTGCCCGCGCCGGTAGCGGCGAGCTTGCCTTCGACCATCTGCTGGGCAAAGCGGCCCCATGCCAAAAAGACTACCGGCTGGGGCAGCTGACAGCAGCGTTCGATAACGTAGTCGGTGAGCGTGCTCCAGCCCAGTTTGGCGTGCGAGTTGGCGGCATGCTCGCGTACGGTGAGCGTGGTGTTGAGGAGCAAGACGCCCTGTTGTGCCCATGGGGTTAGGTCTCCCGTGGCGGGAATGGGGCAACCCAGATCGGCTTTGAGCTCTTTATAGATGTTGCGCAGGCTCGGCGGCAGCTTGGTTTGCGTCGCGGGGACCGAGAACGACAGCCCCATTGCCTGGGTGGGTCCGTGATAGGGGTCTTGACCCAAGATGACGACCTTGACCTGGTCGGCCGGCGTGTAGGCGAGGGCATTGAGGATGTCGTCTTGTGCCGGGTAGATAGTCTGCTCGGCACGCAAAAGGGCGATGCGCTCGAGCAGCTGGTTCGTAGTGTCACGTACCGGCTGCGGCGCATCGCCCAACCAAGTTGCTATGTTGCGGTCGCGAGTTGCGGTGTCCATGGGGCTCCTTTATGGCAGATGCTCTGTTGGCATCTATTGTAAAGGCGCACCGGTTGCCTTTATGCCACGACTGTATGAAGAGTGGGGTCTACGAGACTTGCTCGGGCGCTCCTGCCATGCGAGCCTGTCCATGTGCGCGAAGGCGCGGAAGCTCGACGGTTGCCACCATGACGCCGGTGAGGATGAGGGCGGCGCCAAAGAATGCGATGGGGCTCAGGACCTCGCCGACCAGGAAGAACGAGAAGACAGCGGAGCAGACCGGCTCGAGCGAGAAAGCGAAGCCGGTAGTCTCGGCGGGCACGTGGGGCTGCACGAGCGTTTGGGTGATAAAGCCGTAGGCAGAGCAGATGAGTGCGAGCGCGACGACGACTACGACCTCGCCCGGCGTGCCGGGAAGCGTGAAACCGCCAAAGGTGAATGCCGCGATGCCCGAGAACAAACCGCCAAAGCCCAGCTGCCAAACGCCCAGAGCCAGCGGGTCGACATCTTCGACAAAGCGCTTCGCCACAATGATGTGTCCGGCGTAGACAAAGGCGGAGAGCAGCATGATGATCGCGCCCGGGTTCAGGCTGGTAAAGTCGGCGCCCGAGAGCAGCAGCATGCCGCAGGTGACGATGGCGGTGCCGACGAGCACTTTGCGCTCGGGGGCGCGACGCAGCAGGGCGGCGTTGGCAAACGGCACGATCACGACCGTCAGGCTCTGCAAAAAGCCGGCAGTGGAGGCAGAGGTGAGGCTGGAGCCCAGGCACATGCAGGTGAGCTCGGTTGCCATGATGGCGCCGATGATGGCGGCACGGACCATAAGGTCGCGGTTGATGCGGAAAGCGCGCTTGTGGAAGAGCAACAGGCAGGCCACAAAGGCGATGATGCAGCGTAGCGCGACGATGCTCGTGGCGTTCATGCTGTCCATGCCGATTTTCATGAGGGGATACGAAAAGCCCCATGCGACGGGAACGGAAAATGAGAGCACGATTGCTTTTTTGCGATCCATGGGACTCCTTTTGTTACAGAACGGTTTCGCTAAAAGGATTCTGCTCCCAGATGTGGATGTAGTAAAGCGAATGTATCTTCAGTATGATTAAGAAATACTAATGTTAGCAGAAAAAGCCCTGGCAAAACGTTTTACGGCTACATCGATGTGGAGGCACGATGGCATCGCGGTATCAGATTGTTTGTATGGTGGTCGATTGCGGCAGTCTTAAGGGCGCGGCGGACGAACTGGGCTATACGCAAAGTGCGGTGAGCCAGGCCGTCAAGGCGCTCGAGCGCGAGCTGGGTACCACGCTTATCGAGCGCGGTAAGCAGGGCGTTTCGCTTACGCGCGACGGTAAACAATATCTGCCGTTCCTGCGCCAGATTGTGACCGCCGAGGCCGAGCTTGAGGGCAAACGTCAGGAGTTACTTGGGCTTTCGTCGACTGATATTCGCATTGCGACGTTTACCAATGTGAGTCGAACCGTGTTGCCGCGCGTGATCCGCGACTTTGGTGCCCTGCACCCGGGCGTACGCTTTACCCTCAAGCAGGGCGATTACACGCGCAACGCCCAGTGGGTGCACGATGGCGTGGTTGATTTTTGTTTTACGGCGCGCGGATTTACCGCTGGGCTCGAGAAGCGTGTGGTCTATCACGACGAGTTGGTAGCATTGTTGCCGGCCGCGCATCCGCTGACGGCAAAGGAAAAGGTGACACTCGTCGACCTGGCGTCCGAGCCGTTTGTGCTGCTGGATGAGGGCGAACAGAGCCTGGTGCTCGATGCATTTGCGGCGCATGGGCTGTCGCCGCACGTGACGAGTGAGGTCACCGACGACTACACCATCATGGCGATGGTGGAGGAGGGCCTAGGCGTGAGCATGCTCTACCGTCGTACCGTTGAGGGCATGCGGGCCGATATTCGCGTACGTCCCATCGCGCACGCCCCCTCGCGCGACGTAGTGGCAGCCTGGCGTAGCTGGGATACCATGCCCATCGCCACGAGGCGCTTTATCGACTATATGAGCTCGCATATTGTCAATTAATGACTGACGTGGCGTTGAGTGCGGTGCTTAACGGGCCGTCGCTTTGGCTTGGGTGGCGCGATAGGTGCGTGCCGGGTGGCAAAGTAGTACCGCCACGACCATAAAGAACGCCGTGGTGCCCAGGCTGATGGGGTAGACCATCATGATGTTCGCAAAGGTGCGGAAGTGCGGGAACACGCAGAACACCCAATAGAAGCGGATGCCGCAGACGCAGATCATGGTGATGAGGGCGGGCGTGAGCGAGATACCAAAGCCGCGCAGGTAGCCGGACATGTTTTCGTAGAACATGCTAAAGGCGTACGCCGGGAAGATCGAACACACGCGGATATAGCCGATCGAGACGATGTTGGGATCGCTGTTGAACAGCGACAAGATCTCGCGTCCCAGGCCGACAATAACGATGATCGTGGTGAGTGCAACGATACCGCCTTCGACCAGGCAGACCTTGAGCGTCTTGGTGCAGCGGTCGATCTGGCGGGCGCCGTGATTTTGTCCCACAAAGGTGGTGCAAGCCTGGCTAAAGCTGTTGAGCAGGTTGTAGCACACGTACTCCAGGCTCATGGCGGCGCTCGATGCCGCCATGACCTCGGTGCCCAGGCTGTTGATGGCAGACTGGATGATGATGTTGGCGACGGCAAAGACGGCGCTTTGGATGCCGGCGGGCAGGCCGATCTTGACGATGCGCTTGAGGGCGACGGGGTCGATAGCCAGGTCGCGTAGGGTGACGCGGACGACGGAGTCGGTCTTGAGCAGGCGGATAAAGAGCGTAGCGGCGCTGACGGTGTAGGCGATGGCGGTGGCGATGGCGACGCCCGCGACGCCCCAGTGGAGTACGGGGACAAAGATGAGGTCTAGGCCAATGTTGAGGACGGTGGACACGGCGAGCGCCTGCAGCGGCATGCGAGTGATGCCGACGGAGCGGAAGATCGCGGCCTCAAAGTTGTAGAGCAAGATCGAGGGCATGCTGAGCAAAAAGACGCGTAGGTAGAGCGAAGCGAGCGGCATGGTCTCGGCAGGGACGTTGAGGGCGGCGAGCATGGGCTCGGCAAAGACCTCGCCCAGAGCGATGACGACAAAGCCCACGAGCGCCATTAAAATCGAGGTATGGACGGCGCGTTTGACCATGTTCTGATCGTTGCGGCCGATAGCGTTGGCGATGACCACGTTGGAGCCAAGTGACATGCCAATAAACAGGTTGAGCATAAGACTGGTAAGCGGAACATTGGAGCCGACCGCCGCCATGGCGAGGGTTCCCTGGTCGCCCGAGAAGTTACCGATGATGACCGTGGCGATGAGGTTCGATAGCTGCTCCAAGATGCTCGTGGCGGCCACGGGGAAGGCGAACAGGGGAATATTGCGCCACAGTGAGCCGGTGGTCATATCGATGTGCTTAGATGCGGTATCAGTCATACGCTCTCATTCTCTAACATGCTCTTTCGT
>CABUUG010000009.1 GCA_902494605.1 uncultured Collinsella sp. | reverse complement strand
CGCGCACCCGCAAGAGCGATCGTCTGGCTCACTTGTATGTGATGTGCGGCCGCGACATGACCGAGGTCGGTCACGCCTATGCCGGCGACATTATCGTGGCGCCCAAATTGGCGGCCGAGACGGGCGATACGCTCTCCATTACCGGTAAGGTCGAGGCTGCGGCGTTTAAGTTCCCCAACTCTCAGTACCGCATCGCCATCGAGGCCGAGAATCGCGGGGACGAAGAGAAGCTCTACACGTTTATCGAGAAGGCCTGCAAGGCCGATCCGACTATGAGCATCGACCGCGACGAGGAGACTGGTCAGACCATTATCTCCGCCGTTGGTGAGGCGCAGGTTTCGGTGCTGCTCAACCGTTTGGAGGATCGCACCAAGGTCGTGGCAAAAAGCGTGCCGATCCGCATTCCGTATCGCGAGACCATTCGCCGTACGGCAAGTGCCCAGGGCCGCCATAAGAAGCAGACCGGCGGCGCCGGTCAGTACGGCGACTGCTGGCTGCGCGTGGAGCCGCTCATTGGGCCCGACGGCACGAGCGATGGCTATGAGTTTGTGGACGAGGTTGTGGGCGGCCGCATTCCGCGCTCGCTGATCCCCGCCGTGGACAAGGGTGTCCAGGAGACCATGAAGGACGGTATTATTGCCGGCTATCCGCTCACGGGCATTCGCGTGGCTGTGTACGACGGCTCGTATCACAGCGTCGACTCCAACGAGATGGCGTTCCGCGCGGCGGCTCGCATCGGCCTGCGCAAGGCATGTGCCGATGCCGACCCGGTGGTGCTGGAGCCCATCGAGGAAATCACGGTGACTATCCCCGAGAGCTACGCCGGCGCCGTGATGGGTGACATCTCGGCATCGCGCGGTCGCGTGACGGGCATGGAGACCGATGAGCGTGGCGACACCGTGGTCATTGCCCAGGCACCTCTCGCCGAGCTGACGGATTACTCGACGCGCCTGCGCTCTATCACGCGCGGCACGGGTGACTTTACCATGAAGCCCGCTGGCTACGAGCAGGTTCCCTATGACGTTCAGGCCAAGCTGGTCGAGCGCTATGAGGAGGGTCGCGCCAAGTAGCGTGTGGCGTTGCCTGCAATGTAGGTGCTGACGAAAAGGCCACCCTGGGTAACCGGGGCGGCCTTATTTGATTCCTTGGGGACGGAGGAAAACGGATCATTTTTTGGGTTACGGGCGGCTTGGTCGGCCCTAAACTCCCGAGGTCTGGTTGCGGCCGGTGGTGTAGTCGATCTGCACATGCGGCTGCAGGTTGTAGCAATATACGTGGAAGCAGAGGGTCTTGCCGTGGTCCTCGACCGATTGCGCCTCAAGGCGCACGCCGCGGCAGACAAGTTCCTCTTCGTTATACATAGGCGTGACGCGATAGAGCACGTGGTTGCCCGTGTCGCGGATGTAGCCGAGAATCTGCTCTTCAAACGGTAGCATGCCCGTCTCGTTGAGATAGCGCGTGCCGGTGAGGAGATTCTTACGGTTGGCGTTTTCGCCGCAGAGCGACCAGGCGATAAGGTGGCAGCGGTTGTAGAGGCTCTGGCCCGGAATAAAGTCGTAGCGCTGCTGACGCCATCCAGTGGGATGGATACGCGAGATATCGCCGCGCTCGCCTTGACCGAGTGATTCGGGGCCCACGCAGGCGAGCGCTTTGCGGGTGCGGCCCAGGCTGTCGAGCTTGGAGAACTTCTTAAAGCAACCCTCTTCTGTAGCGCGCTCGTATTCATCGAGCGTGAATGACGGCGTGCCGAGCGGGTGCGTGCTATCGGCGCGCAGGGCAACATAGGGGTTACCCGCGTAGTCAGGAATGCTGCTGAGGTATACGCCACGGGCGCGGTCGAGGTCGGGGTTTTCGACCTCGTCGATGGGGGTGGCGCTGTTTGCGGATGCGTCGTCACCGGTGTCGGTTGCGGCGGAATCGGAGCCATCGCCAGAGTCTTGGCTATTTTGAGAGTCCGAGGAGCTCGCTGTTCCCGATTCGAGCCGGGCAACCAGGTCTGCCTCGTCGTCAGTGCGGCTGGGACTCTCGTCTTGCTTCTCGGCCAGGGCTACCGCCTGCTCATCACTTTGCGGCGAGAGTAGTCTGGGCGCCCCGTCGAGCGACCCTGTGAACAACGCAAACCCCAGCACCACGGCGGTGCCGATGGAAAGTGCTTGCTTGTAGGCGGACTTGCGCGACATGGAGGCTCCTGGATGGACGGTTGGGAATCTACCAGTCTAGCAGGAGCCGGCAGGGGCCGTTCTGTCGAACAAATACTTAAGATTTGGGACAAACGCTACGGATTCAATTGCCTCATATTTGACGTATGGCTAGATCGAGGTGGAACCGAGCCAATTGAGTTTACATTCGAGAATGCGCTGCTCACCTGGCGTGCTGCTGCCATCGAGTAGCGCGAGGAGCATCTCGGCCGCCTCTCTGCCTTCCTGGTCGACGGGCTCGATGATCGTGGAGACGGTCGGCGTGGTGAGGTTGGTCCAGTCTTCGCAGTTGAGTCCCAAAAGACCGATTTGCTGCGGAAGTAGATGGGCCATGGGCTGGAGAGCCTTGTAGACACGGGGAAGTGCCCACTGATTTTGCACGAAGATAAGGGTTCGCTTGGCGGGGTTGAACTTGTATTTAAAGTACTCGGTAAGCTCACCGACCGACGGCTTGTTGTGGTCGATGGGAATCGCTTTGTAGAGCTGTCCGTTCGCTGCCAGCGCCTCGGCATACCCCTGAAAACGCTCCATGCGGGTGCGCATTTCGGTCATGTTGGCGGCAATGGAAAAGAAATCTTCGTAACCGGCGTCGAGGAGTGCCTGCGTGGCGTTGTACACACCGTCGTAAAGGTTGGTTTTGATCCAGCTGGTACCTGGGCTATAGATGGCCGCATCGAAAAAGACGACGGGCTTACCGGCGCGCTTGATGCGGTCATGGACGGCCTTGAAATTTGCCGTGGGCTGGATGATAAAGCCATCGACGCCCAGCGAGAGCATTTTGTCGACATACATGAGCTCGGTTTCGGGGTTAAAGTTGCTCGTGCAAACGACCGTCTGGTAGCCCGCGGGGAGCATGACCTGCTCCATGCCGTTGAGGACGAGGCCCGCCCACTTGTTGGTGTTATCCAAAATGATAATGGCGATGACGTGGGTCTGTTTGCCGGTGAGTGTTTGCGCCTGGGCGTTGGGGATGTATCCCAGCTCCTTGATGACGCGCGCAATCTTTGCCTGCGTCTTCTCGCTAAGCTTTTCTCGTTTGTCGTTGAGGTAATACGAGACGCTTGCCGTCGAGGTTCCCGCCTCTCGAGCGACGTCTGCGATCGTAACGCGCTGTTTTGCCACAGCGACTCCTTCCGACAGATGAGCATTTTCCAACATGATGACTTTGAGTCTTGGTGTGGGATGCGCTTCGGTGAGCGACCTTTTCCTTTCATATGAGTATGCAACAAATGCGGTATACGGGTGGGGTTGAAATTTGTGACCGGCATGCGCATCTGCCGTCTACCGAGAAAATCAAATACTTCTTGACTTTTGAAATCGAGGGTAAAATCGCAGGATTCATTTTTGGTTAAACGCATAACTAAATCGCATAACCAACGCTCTGACCTGCGCGTTTACCGAAATAAGCTGGCATTAAGAAAAACGAGCACCTATATTGGTCTTGTCGAAAAGACAGCAAGTCCAAATGGCAGGGGATGCTCCGGAGGCCTCCGCAAACGGTGTCTTGCGCACGCAACTCTATGAAAAGAGGGAAGCAATGAAGATCGTAGGCGTTGCCGCCTGTACCGTGGGTATCGCCCACACGTATATGGCTCAGAAGGCGATTCAGGATGAATGCGCCGCTCGTGGCATCGAGTGCAAAGTCGAGGCTCAGGGTGGTCTGGGTATCGAGAACGAGCTGACGCAGGAAGACGTGGATTCCGCCGACCTGGTGCTCGAGTCCGTCGACGTGGGTGTCGAGAACGAGGGTCGTTTTGAGCAGAAGATGGCCGAAGGCAAGTTCCTGAAGGTCGGCACCTCGGATGTAATCGCCGATCCGGTAAAGATCATCGACCAGGCCATTGAGATCATCAAGGCGACGGGTGGCGCCGTTGACGCGCCCAAGGCCGAGGCCAAGGCAGAGAAGAAGGCCGTCTCCGCTGCCCCGCAGGCCCCGACACCGGCGTCCAAGCAGTCTATCTTTGCCGATCCTGGTAAGACGCTGCTCAATGCATTCAATACCGGCGTTTCCTATTTTATCCCCATCGTCGTTATCGGCGGCGTGTTTCTCGCCTTCTCGCTGGCATCCGGTACCGCCGGCGCCAACGGCATGGAGGTTACGAACCCACTGATGGTGAGTCTTAACACCATCGGCATGGCCGGCATCTCCATGATGATCCCGGTGCTTGCGGCATACATCTCCTACTCGATGGCCGGCAAGCCCGCGCTCGCCCCCGGTTTTGTCCTGGGCTACCTGGTCAACAACGCAGTCGTTACCCCTAACGGCAACAGCGTTTCGACCGGCTTCTTGGGCGCCATGATCATGGCGGTCATCTGCGGCTACTTTGTCCGCTGGATGAAGACCTGGAAGGTCAACAACACCATCCAGACCATCATGCCCATCCTGATCATCCCGATTCTGACCTCGCTTGTCCTGGGCATGGCCTATATCTACATCCTGGCCACGCCGCTTGGCTTTGTGATGGACTGGCTCACCGGCGTGCTCGGCAGCCTGCAGGGCGGTTCCGCAGTTGTCCTGGGTCTGGTCATTGGCGTTATGACCGCCTTCGATATGGGTGGCCCCATCAACAAGACCGCCTCGACCTTCACCATGGCCATCATGGCCTCCGGCATCTACGGTCCTAACGGTATGTTCCGCGTCGCTGTCGCCGTTCCCCCGATCGCCTGTGGCCTCGCTGCGCTCATCGCCAAGAACAAGTTCGATGACGCCGACCGTCAGATGGGCATCTCCGCGCTGTTCATGGGCTGCATTGGTATTACCGAGGGCGCTATCCCCTTTGCGGTCAAGGACCTCGGTCACACCCTTCCCGGCATTTGCATCGGCTCTGCCGTGGGTGCGGCGCTTGCCGCCTTCCAGGGTATCGACTGCTACGTCCCGCACGGTGGCTTTATCGTCGCCCTTGCCACCAACAACGTCGCGCTGTTCTGCTTGGACATCGTGATTGGCGCCGTGGTCGCCGCTGCAATCCTGATTGCCATGAAGCCCACGCTCGACAAGCAGGCCAAGTAAACCTTTAAGGACTCCGGTTGTGCGGAGGGATGGATTTGACTCCGCACAACCGCCCCTACACAACAAAATCCATCCGTACTGATAGGGCCCACATCTGGGTCCCAGGGAACTTTTGTCAAAAATCCTCTGGAGAAGGAGAACAAAATGTCCAACCTCACCATCCGCCAGGCCGTTCAGGGCATGCTCAAGCTGCAGGATAGCGGCGATCACGCAACCATGGTCGGTATTGGCCCCATGAGCCCCAACCTGATTCAGGCCGTGTTCGAGCTTGCCAAGGACGAGGATTTCCCGCCCATGTTTATCGCCAGCCGCAACCAGGTCGATATGGACGAGATGGGCGCCGGTTACGTTAACGGTTGGGACCAGACGCGCTTTGCCGCCGACATCAAGAAGGTTGCCGACGAGGTGGGTTACACCGGTCCGTACTACCTGTGCCGCGATCACGGCGGCCCGTGGCAGCGCGACGAGGAGCGTAACGCCCACCTGCCCGAGGACGAGGCCATGGAGCTCGCCCGCAAGTCCTTCGTCGCCGACATGGAGGCAGGCTTTGACCTGCTGATGGTCGACCCCACCAAGGACCCCTATCAGATCGGCAAGGTTATTCCGCTCGACGTGGTGCTTCGCCGCACGATCGATCTTATCGACTACCTTGAGCAGTACCGTCGCGAGCATAACCTGCCCGAGGTTGCCTATGAGGTCGGTACCGAGGAGACCAATGGCGGCTTGACCTCTACCGATAAGTACGAGGAGTTCATTTCTCAGCTGCAGCCCGAGCTCGAGAAGCGCGGCTGCCCCATGCCCACCTTTATCGTCGGCCAGACCGGTACGCTCACCCGTTGGACCGAGCAGGTCGGTCATTACAACTTTAAGAATGCCCGCGAGCTCGCCGACATGGCTAAGCGCTACGGCGTGGGCCTGAAGGAGCACAACGCCGACTATCTGGATGACGCAACGCTGCTCGAGCATATCCCGGCTCACGTGACGGCCTCCAATGTCGCCCCTCAGTACGGCACCGAGGAGACCCGCGCTTACCTCAAGCTCTGCGCTACCGAGCAGATTCTGGTCGACAACGGCCTGTGCGATGATCCCTCCGACCTGTATCACACGCTGCTGGTCAAGGCTATCAAGACCGAGCGTTGGCGCAAGTGGATGACCGGCGACGATGTCAACCTGCAGGTTGACGACATTCTGGCCGACGACGAGCTCAGCCTGAAGATTCTGGATGTCTCCGGCCACTACGCCTTTAACGATCCCGAGGTCAAGGAGCAGGTCGAGAAGCTCTATCGCAACCTCGCTGCCCAGGACATCGACGGCAAGCGCTTTGTGATCGAGCACATCAAGCGCCCGATCAAGCAGTACGTCGTCGGTCTTAACCTCAAGGGCGTCACGAGCCGTATCGAGAAGGCCCTCGAGGACTAAGTAGTTCCGGCGTTTTGACAAACGCCGGACCGGTCGACGCTGCGCGGGCATCTGCCGGGCAATCTGGCGCTCAAGCCGTCGCTCGCGTACCAAAGTACGCGTCGCTCCTCTTTCGCACCACCTTGCCACGGCAGCTGCCCGCTCGCTGACGTTGGTTCAACCAGTGATTGACCCGTTGTCCTTAGATTGCTAGCTATTCATTTGAAGGAGTTTTGCACCATGAAGTTCTTTATCGATACCGCCAACCTTGACGAGATCGCCGAGGCCAAGAGCTGGGGTTGCCTTGCCGGCGTCACCACCAACCCGTCCCTGTACGCCAAGACCGGCGGCAAGCTGGCCGACTTTGAGCCCCATATGCTCAAGATTGCCGAGCTCTGCGAGGGCCTGCCCGTGTCTGCCGAGTCCACCGCGACTACTGCCGAGGGCATGATCGAGGAGGGCAAGTGCCTTGCCGCCCTCGCCCCCAACATTGTGGTCAAGCTCCCCGTGTGCGAGGCCGGCCTCGCCGCCTGCCGCGCCCTGGCCGATGCAGGCGTGCGCGTCAACATGACGCTCGTCTTCTCGCCGACGCAAGCCCTTATGGCCGCCAACGCCGGCGCTCGCTACATCAGCCCGTTTGTGGGACGCTTCGACGACATCGCCGAGGACGGTATTTCGCAGCTCGACAACGTTGTGACCTGCATCAAGAACTATGACTGGACTGGCAAGAACGTCGACGACACCGTCGAGATCATCACCGCATCCGTCCGTACGCCCAATCACGTGACCCAGGCGGCGCTGCTCGGTGCCGATATTGCGACCGTCCCCATGGCTGCTCTTAAGAAATGCCTGCATCACCCGCTGACCGACCAGGGCCTTGCCTCGTTCGAGGCCGACTGGAAAAAGGTCGTCGAGGCACAGTAACGATGGTTCTGCCGGCCCAGCATTTGTTATGCCGGGCCGGCGTGCTCAAGAGAGGAAACTCCATGACCGATCAGGAACTGGCCAAGATTGCCAATGAGGTTCGCCGCGGTATTGTCACGGGTGTCCACGCCGCCAAGTCGGGGCATCCGGGCGGATCGCTTGGCGCCGCCGACATTATGACCTACCTCTACTTTGAGGAAATGGATGTCGACCCGGCGAATCCGATCCGCGCCGAGCGCGATCGCTTTGTGCTTTCCAAGGGACATTGCGCTCCGGCACTCTATGCCGTGCTCGCCGAACGCGGGTTCTTTCCCAAGAAGGAGCTCGAGACGCTCCGCCATATCGGCAGCCGCCTGCAGGGCCATCCCAATATGAATGACACTCCGGGCGTCGACATGTCTACCGGATCGCTCGGTCAGGGTATCTCCGCCGCGGTTGGAATGGCACTCGCCGCAAAGCACTGGGGTGACAGCTACCGCGTCTACACGCTGTTGGGCGACGGTGAGTGCGAGGAGGGCCAGGTGTGGGAGGCGGCCATGTTCGCCGGCAACCACGACTTGGATAACCTTGTCGCTATCGTTGACCACAATGGCCTGCAAATTGACGGCAGTATCGACGAAGTTAACTCTGCTATGCCGCTTGCCGACAAGTTCCGCGCCTTTAAGTGGCATGTGATCGAGCTTGCCGACGGTAACGACATGGCGCAGATTGCCGTCGCCTTTGCCGAGGCCCGCAAAGTGAGCGACTCACCCGTGGCCATTATCGCCGAGACGGTGAAGGGCAAAGGCGTCTCCTTTATGGAGAACCAGGTTGGCTGGCACGGCAAGGCACCCAACGATGAACAGTTTGAGCAGGCCATGGCCGAGCTCGCAGCAGCAGGGGAGGAGCTCTAATGGCAGACGTCAAGAAAGTCGCCACGCGCGTTAGCTATGGCGAGGCACTTGTCGAGCTGGGCAATGAGCACGATGACTTTGTGGTGCTCGACGCCGACCTGGCCGCCGCTACGCAGACGGGTAAGTTTAAGGCCGCCCATCCTGAGCGCTTCTACGATGCCGGCATTGCCGAGAGCAACTTGATGGGGCTCGCCGCTGGCATTGCGACTACGGGCCATGTCGCCTTTTCGAGTACCTTTGCCATGTTCGCCGCCGGCCGCGCGTACGAACAAGTGCGTAATTCCATCGGCTATCCGCACCTCAACGTCAAAATTGGCGCCACGCATGCGGGTATCTCGGTCGGTGAAGACGGCGCAACGCATCAGTGCTGCGAGGACATCGCGCTCATGCGCACGATCCCGGGTATGACGGTAATCGTTCCCGCCGATGACATCGAGGCTCGCGCTTGCGTGCGCGCCGCCTATGAGTTTGAGGGGCCGGTTTACATGCGCTTCGGCCGCCTGGCAACACCGGTCATCAACGACCGCGAGGACTATGAGTTCAAGATTGGTCGCGGCGTGGTCGTGCGCGAGGGGTCCGATGTGACCATCATCGCTTGTGGCCTTATGGTCGCCGAGGCACTTGAGGTTGCCGAGGCGCTCGCTGCCGATGGTATCGATGCCGAGGTCATCAACATGCACACGATCAAGCCGCTTGATGAGCGCCTGGTGGTTGCCAGCGCCAAGAAGACTGGTCGTGTGGTCACTGCCGAGGAGCATTCGATTATCGGTGGTCTTGGCGAGGCCGTGGCCTCGGTGCTCGCGGAGCAGCATCCGGTGCCGATGCGTCGCGTCGGCGTGCGCGATGTGTACGGCGAGTCCGGCCCTGCGGTCGATTTGCTGCACAAGTACGGTTTGGACGCCGACGGCATCGAAGCTGCGGTCAGGTCCGTGTTGTAAGGAAGGTTTCCATGGGATTTGTATCTGCCAACCAAGTGACGATCGGGTATACCGCCGCCTCGCGCGAGGACGCTCTGCATTATTTGTCCGAGCAGGCAATCGAGCTCGGTTTTGCCGATGACGCATCTGCCGTAGAGGCTGCCTTTATTGCTCGCGAGAACGAGGCCGAGACCGGCCTTGTCGCCGGTTTTGCCGTTCCGCATGCCAAAAGCGACGCGATCCACACGCCGGGTGTTGCCGTGCTTAAACTGGCCGAGCCCGTTGAATGGCCGAGCTTCGATGGGGTGCCCGTCGATGTTGCGCTCGCGCTGTATGTGCCCGCCGGCGAGGCCGGAACCACGCATCTGCGTCTGCTCTCCAAGGCTGCCGTGATGCTGATGGACGCCGGCTTCCGTGACAAGGTGCGCGCGAGCACCGATCCCGTTGAAATTGCGGAGCTCATCAATAGCGGACTTGAAGACTAGAACGGTCGTCCCGTTCAATCAATCGATCCTTCTCCAAGGAAAAGGGCCGCGACGCCATAGAGGTGTCGCGGCCCTGTTTGCGTTTCCCCAGATAAAACCTGCCAAAATAAACCTGTCCCTTTTTGGTAGGTCAGTTAACGCAGTCCAGGTTGAGCATATGCGAGCGAGCGGGCTCCGGGTGCGGTAAGGTGACGTGAAACAAGCGGGCGCTGACCTTTTGGTCGCGCCCGTGAAGTTGAACGTCAGATTGCCGTGCCCGGAGCCCGCGCAGCGCCGAGCAGTTGCGCCGTTTGTAAAACGGCGCAACCTACAGGTTCATGTTGCCGTGGATGTAGGGGGTGACCTCGAGGAAGATGTGGCCGCAGCCCAGCTCGCGCAGCGCGGACTCGATGACGGCGGGCAACGGGGTCTTACCCTCGTTGTCGACGGTGCTACCGCCGAGAGCGGCAATCTTGGCGACATCTGCGGGGGCGGCCTCGATATGCATGCAGCCACCGACCAAGCGCGCGCGAACCTGCGCCAAGTCAAGATCGTGCAGGTAATCCTCGCAGGCGCGGATTAAATCGACCTTCTCACGCGTAAGCTCCTCGCCCGTGGGGACACGTGTGGCAAGACAGGCTCCCGCCGGCAGGTTCCAAACGGGATAGCCCCATGCGCGCAGCAGCTCGCGCTCTTCGTTCTTGGTAAAGCCGACCTCCATGAGAGGGGAGCGTACGCCGAGCTCTTTTGCCGCGCGCATGCCAGGGCGGTAGTCACCGCGATCGCTTGCATTGCTGCCGTCGATGACGGTGGGAAAGCCGAGCGACTTGGCGTGGTTGACGATGGCGGTAAAGCCGGCGTGCTTGCAGTGGTAGCAGCGATTGGCGTCGTTGCAGGCTACTTGGGGGAGTTGTAGCTGATCGACCGACAGATTGAGCACGGGGAGCTTAAAATGCGGCCCCTCATGGGCTTGTCCATCAACGGACCGCTCAAACGAAGTCTGTTCGGGCGTGCCGATGAGCGGCGTGGTGAGATGGACGAGGAGGGTATTGGTAGGCATGATGCGGGCGCATACGGCGGCTAAAAAGCTGCTGTCAACGCCGCCAGAAAACCCGATAGCCACGCGCCCGTATGCCAAAAGCAGCTGTTCGAGCGCTGATAGCTTGTCTTGAAGCTCCCCTGCGGATGCCGTGGTGTCTAAAATCATGAAACGATCCTTATCGTTGAGTACTCGATCGAAAACTATAATCCTAATGCGTTACTTGCCATAAGACTTCTATCTATGTAACGAAAGTGCAATATGGTATATACGTTATATACAAGTTGCCAAATGCGGTAGAGTTGCGGCAATGCGACAGCGAGAGTCGATGGGGGACCGATATGATCAAGGCTGTTATTTTTGACATGGATGGAACACTGGTCGATACCGAGCGTTTGGGGATTAAGGCCTGGAAGGCAGGCGCCGCTGAGTTGGGGCTCGCGATTGATGATGCCCTGATCCATCAGTTTATCGGCCGCACGCTGCCCGACGTTATGGACGTCCTTGAGGCACATTACGGCAGCAGAGAAACCGCCGAGGCGCTCTATCATCGCCACAAGGAGATTCGCGACGAGATGGTCAAGACCGATCTGGAGCTTAAGGCCGGCGCCGCCGAGTGCATAGACGAGCTGCTGGCTGCGGGCTACCACGTGGGCCTTGCAACGTCGTCGCGCCTCGTTACGGCCGAGCGCAACCTTAAGATGGTCGGCCTCTTTGACAAGTTTGAGACGGTGACTTGCGGCGAGGACGTCGTGCATGGCAAGCCCGATCCCGAGATGTATCTGCTTGCCTGCGAGCGCGCGGGCTTTGTCCCCGAGGAATGTGCCGTGGTCGAGGATTCGCGCAACGGCTGCGTCTCGGGCATTACGGCCGGCTGTCATGTCTTTGCCGTCCCCGATATCGTGCCGCTGCCGCAGGACGTGGTGGATGGCTGCGAGGCCGTACTCGATACGTTGTTCGACCTGGCGGCGGCAGTCAAGGCCGTGCGCTAGACAGCTGCGGCGTTGAAACGAGCAATTGCCCACGTTTGCGCTTAAGCAAAAGGGGCCCGGCAATGGTCGGGCCCCTTTTGCTTAAGCGGCGACTTAGCATACTTGCGGGCGTGCTATAGATACGCGCCGAGATTGATGGCGGTGGCTTCGGTTTGGCTGCTCGCCTGGGTGCTGGCGCGCTCCAGTAGGAACGGACGCACCAGTTCTTGGCGGTTGATATCCTCGGCGGCGGTGACTGCGGTGACGGTGCGCGCTGCAGAGCCGACGCGGATATGCTTGGTCTTTGCCGGGGCCTTGTTCTCGATTTGCTCCATCAGCAGTTGGACACCCTTGCGGCCAATCTCGTAGCCCGGGGGCGCTACCGTAGTGAGCGGGACCGATCCGCTCCAAGCGAGCGGGTTGCCATCGCAGCCCGCTACGCGTACTTGCCCGGGGACAGAGATGCCCTTGTCGACCAGTGCCGAAACGACACCCGAGGCCAGCACGTCGGTTAGACCGACGACAAAATCGGGGCGTTCGTCGGCGGGACGCTCGGCGATTTGGCTGCCGATACCATAGCCGTCGGCCGCCGTGTTCCACTCGCCGGCGTCAATGACTTCGATCTTGATGTCGGGATGTAGGGCGAGCGCCTTATGAATGCCAAGGACGCGCAGGGTGAGTTGCATAAATGCTGCTCTACCCACAACGGTGATATGGCGTGCACCGCGGGCGATGGCGAGTTCGGCAATGATGCGACCCTGGGCCTCGTTGTCGGCCGCTACGTAGTAGCCGGGCCCGGAGCAATGGATGTCCAGATGGACGATCGGCACGGGCATCTTGGTCATGGCGGGGTGCCAGTCGGGGGACGCCATGGGCTGAACCATGACGCCGGACATCTGGGTGCCCATAAAGTAGCGCAGGTAATGGTCCTCGAGAATATCGTCGTTATCGGCGTTGGCGATGAGCAGGTCGTAGCCGTGCTTGCGAGCCTCGTTGTGGGCGCCGCTGGCGATTTGGAGCGAAAAACCGTGATCGAGACGGGGGAGCACCAGGCCAAAGGACTTGGTGGCGCCGCCCGCAAGCTGACGAGCGCTTTGGTTGGGCAGGTAGCCCAGGCGATTGATGGTCTCGTTGATGAGCTTGAGGGTCTCGGGACGCAGCTTTTCGGGGTGGTTGAGCGCGTTGGAAACCGTGCCCAACGAAACTCCGGCTTCGCGCGCGACGTCGCTGATTTTAACCTTTGCCATAGCGGCCCCTTTGATGCGTTTCAAGTACAAGCCAGATTGTAGCATCGCCCGCCCCTGAGGTGTCAAAACCTGCCTATTAGGGACAGGTTTATTTTGGCAGGTTTTATCTGGGCAAACGATGCTGTCAGGCCAAACAACCACGAAGGCGCCCGCCCCCTTCGTGGTGGGGTGTGTGTATCGAGTGGTATTCAAGTTGAGATACCACTTCTGGTATATCAGCTTGCGTCTGCGTGAGTACAATACTCGAACGTTATACGTCTCAGCGCCCCATGTGCGTGGACGTTTTGCAGTCACGCGGACGAAGGGATTTATCCTATGTGCGGAATTGTCGGCTACACCGGCTCTGATATTGCAAAGAACATCCTGGTCACGGGTCTTAAGCGTATGGAGTATCGCGGCTATGACTCCTCGGGTGTCGCGCTCGAGGTGGGCGAGGGCGCCGCGGCGCACCTCGACGTCATTCGCCGCGTGGGCAAAGTTGCGGGCCTGGAGAGTGAGCTTTCCAACATCGACAGCGACGCTGCCTGCGGCATCGGCCACACCCGCTGGGCCACTCATGGCAAGCCTTCGGTCGTTAACGCCCATCCCCACACCAGCTGCGACGGTCGTATCGCCATCGTCCACAACGGCATCATCGAAAACTTCGCCGAGCTGCGCGAGGAGCTGGAGGGCCGCGGCCATCACTTTAAGAGCGAGACGGATACCGAGGTCTTCGCACATCTGATCGAAGAGGCCTATACCGAGACACATGACCTGATGGCCTCTGTGCGCGAGGCCTGCACCCACGTGGTGGGCGCCTATGGTTTGGCCGCCGTTTCCGCCGATGAGCCTGGCGTGATCGCCGTGGCCCGCAAGGATTCCCCGATCGTAGTCGGCGTGGGCGAAACCGGCTCCTATGTTGCTTCCGATGTCATCGCGCTCATCGACGCAACCCGCGACGTCGTGGTGCTCGAGGACGGCCAGTTTGCCAAGCTCACGCCCGCAGGCGTCGAGTATACCGACGAGGCCGGCAATGTGATTGAGCCCAAGGTTACCCATATCGACTGGGATCTGGACATGGCCGAAAAGGGTGGCTACCCCGACTTTATGCTCAAGGAGATCCATGAGCAGCCGCGCGTCGTGCGCGATACCCTGGTGGGCCGCATGACCCCCGCCGGTGAGCTCGATATCGATGAACTGGGCCTTTCGCTCGAGGAGCTCAACGACATCGACCGCGTCTACGTGATCGCTTGCGGCACCAGCTATCACGCTGGCCTCATTGCCAAGAACCTTATCGAGGGCTGGGCTCGCATCCCCACTGAGGTTGAGGCGGCTAGCGAGTTCCGCTACCGCAACCCCATTATCACGCCGACGACGCTTGTCGTTGCCGTGTCCCAGTCGGGCGAGACGGCCGATACCCTTGCCGCCATTCGCGACGCGCGCATCAAGGGTGCCAAGGTCTTCGGCATCACCAACGTGGTGGGCAGCCCCGTGGCGCGCGAGAGCGACGGTGTCATCTACACCAAGGCCAACAAGGAGATTGCAGTCGCCTCGACCAAGAGCTTCATCGGTCAGGTCGTGAGCCTCACGCTTTTGGCCCTGCTGCTGGCGCAGGTCAAGTACCGCTTGACCACCAAGCAGGCGCGCATGCTGTTCCGCGAGCTTTCCGATACAGCCGAGCAGATCCAGTGGATTTTGGATACCCAGACCGAGTCCGTGCATGAGGCCGCCCTGCTGTGCAAGGACGCGCAGTCCGCACTGTTCGTGGGCCGTGGCATGGGTGCCGCTATTTCCTACGAGGGCGCGCTCAAGCTCAAGGAGGTCAGCTACCTGCATGCCGAGGCCTACGCCGCCGGCGAGATGAAGCACGGCCCCATTGCCCTGATCGACCCGGGCTTCCCTGTCATCGCCGTGGCCACCAAGAGCGCCACCTACGACAAGACCGTGTCGAACCTCATGGAGTGCAAGGCGCGCGGCGCCAAGGTCATCGTCGTTGCTACCGAGGGCGACGAGGAAATCAACAAGATCGCCGACTGCATCATTCGCGTGCCGGCCGTCCGCGACGTGTTCAGCCCCATTACAGCGAGCGTCCCGCTGCAGTTGCTTGCTCGTGAGGTAGCCATCCTGCGCGGTTGCGATGTTGACCAACCTCGTAACCTCGCCAAAAGCGTCACCGTCGAGTAATCGAGTTCCGTCATCCTAACAACTAAGGCCCGACTCCGCGTCATCAGGCGGAGCCGGGCCTTGTTGCATTTGCCCAGATAAAACCTGCCAAAATAAACCTGTCCCTATTTGGCAGGTTAGCGGAGCTTGCTGGTCTCGAAGTACTCGGGGAACTGGTCCAGGACCTCGGTCTGGTTGCGAAACATCATATGCAGGTGCTTGCTGACCAAAAAGCTCGCCTCGATAGGATCGCGACCGGCGATGGCGCGGCGGATTTGATTGTGCTCGTTAACAGTCTCCTGATTGTCGAGCGTCTGCGTGGCGGCACGCAGCCAGCGGAATCGCTCCAGGTCGGCATTGGTCTCCTCGAGCCATGACCACACGGTGCTGCGGCACGCGATGCTAAAGATCATGCGGTGCATGAGGTTGTCGCTTAAAAAGAACCCGATGCGATCCTCTTCGGCCATGGCCTTTTCCTGCAGCGCGATGGCTCGGTCGATCTGCTCGATGCCTGCCGAGGTAGCACGGGCGCAGCACTCCACAATTACCTGCTTTTCCAGGTGTTCGCGAATGTAGCAGGCGCTCTCGGCAAGGGTGAGGTTGATGGGCGAAACATAGGTGCCGCTTTGGGGCACGGTGCGCACCAGGCCCTCTTGCGCCAGACGCACCAACGCCTCGCGCACAGGGGTGCGCCCCATATCCAGGTCGTCGCAAAGCTGCTTGACGCCCAGCTTTTCGCCCGGCTTGTAGTCCAGGTAGACGATTTTGCGTCGAATGGTGTGGTAGGACTGGTCCTGTAGGCTCGTTTCCTGCTCGCCAACGTGCATCGATTCTTCCATAGCGCCTCGCAACTGTTCTATCACACTCATATGTCAGTTGTTAATTATGCCGCGAATCATCTCTCCGCGGTGGGTAATTCGACTGTTGTCTGAGAACCATTGCGGCATCTTAGTTTGTGTTTGCGCAAGGCTGTGCTCAATGTTGCCGTATCATAAGCCGTCGCACACGTGAAATAGAAAGAAGGAATCCCATATGCAACTGGCGAATATCGTACGCGAGCGCTGGAAGGGCGTCTTGTTCTGCCTGATCATCGCTATCCCCGCGACGTTGCTCGGCAAACAAATTGAGGTGGTCGGCGGACCGGTATTTGCCATCCTTTTTGGCATGGTCCTGGCGCTCGTCTTTCCCAGGAATCGTCGCGAACAGCTCGCCGCCGGCGTCACCTATACGTCCAAAAAAGTCTTGCAGTACGCGGTTATCCTGCTTGGCTTTGGCATGAACCTCTCCCAGATTTTGTCCAAGGGCGCCCAGTCGCTGCCGATTATTGTGGCGACGATCTCGACCTCGCTTGTCATCGCCTTTGTGCTCTGCCACGTCATGAACGTGCCGGGTAAGATCGCGACGCTTGTGGGTGTGGGTTCGTCGATTTGCGGCGGTTCGGCCATCGCCGCGACCGCACCCGTCATCGATGCCGACGATCGCGAGATTGCCCAGGCTATTTCGGTCATCTTCCTGTTTAACGTTATCGCGGCGCTCGTGTTTCCGACGCTCGGCGGCATGCTCGGGCTGACCAACGAGGGTTTTGGCCTGTTTGCCGGCACCGCCATCAACGACACCTCGTCCGTAACGGCTGCGGCGAGCGCCTGGGACAGCATGCATCCCGGCGCCAATGTGCTCGAGAGCGCCACGGTGGTCAAGCTCACCAGAACGCTGGCCATTATCCCCATCACGTTGGTCCTCGCATGCTGGCAGATGCATCTGGCGCGCAAGGCCGGCGGCGACGCCAAAAGCGCGTTCTCGCTTAAACGCGCGTTTCCCATGTTTGTGCTGTTCTTTGTGCTGGCGAGCGTGATCACCACGGTGTTTCAGCTTCCCGTGTCCATCACGGCGCCCATCAAGGAGCTGTCGAAATTCTTTATTGTGATGGCCATGGCGGCTATTGGTTTTAATACCGATATCGTCGAGCTGGTCAAAAAGGGCGGCAAGCCCATCGCGCTGGGCTTTTGCTGCTGGATTGGCATTGCGTGCATGAGTTTGGGAATGCAACACGTACTGGGAATCTGGTAGAGAAGTAGCTTGTTTGCGTGCTGCGTGCTGGCGAGCGCATTCTCACGGTGGAGCGATAGGAGCTCTTGCGGGTATGGCTTGTCCGCAGGTTTATAAGTCCCGAAGAGCTCTTATCGCCCCGCCAGGATGGCGATGCGGGGCAACACCTATACTCGCAGGACGGCGCTTTCTGCCCTATAGTGTTTGGTGAGCAATATCGTTCAATTTTGAAACACTCGGTCGTGCGACCGTCGACGGTTGCACGTCGCTGCGGACAGGGGCAAATCATGGATAGCGATGCCAAGCTGAACATCTTGACCGAGGCCCTGGCTGCTGCCGGGGCCTCGGCATTGGCAATCGATGCGCGTGGGGGCGTCGCGATCTCGACCATGAATGACGCGGCGCTTGAGCGGGATGTGGCGGCTTTTGTCGCTGAGCGCCTCGACCGTATAGGAGACGGCGCGCGTCTGGTTATGGGGCGTGCGGGTACGCGCCTGAGCCTGACCGTTCGCCCCACCGACAAAGAGGGCGGGGGCCTTTGGGTCGTCGTGGTCCGCGAGGTGCGCGGCGCCGCGGCGCATGCGGGCATCGAGTGGCTCAACGCCGACGAAGTTGAGGCCCGCTACGAATCGAGTGCGTACGGCATCGTTGAGGGTGCCGCTGCGGTGGCTGCACCGGTTGCCGAGAGCTACACGCGCGGTGTGCCCCTTATGCTCGAGGGTGAGCTGGGAGCGGGTCAGGTTGAGATCGCCAAGCGCCTCTATCTGGACGGTCCTTTTGCCGATCAGCCCTTTGTTTCCGTCGCGCTCGATGAACTCACCGATCGCGGTTGGCGCCATGTGCTCAAAAGCTCCGAATCGCCGCTGTTCCAAACGGGGCTGACACTTTGCATTGAGGGCTGGAATGCGGTTGGTCCCCAGCGCCTTCGCGAGCTCGTTTCCACGATGGCTGACACCGCGTTGGCGACGCGCTGCCATGTGGTGCTGACGGCGAATGACATGCCGGGCGGCAGCGAAAGTGATCAAGCCGCCTTTGTGACCGAGCGCTTCGCCTGTGCGGTGAGCGTGGCGCCGGCAATCGCCGAGCAGGGAGCCGCGTCGACGAAGGCTGCGCGCTATTTGGAATATCTCGCTGATGCATTTGGGACGGCAGCGCCCACGCTGTCTGCCGCGGCGACGAAGACGCTCGATGCTTACCGCTGGCCGCGCAATTATCTGCAGCTCCGCGAGGTCTCGGAACGACTGTATATATTGGTGGGGGCGGGCACGGTGGACCGCGCTGTGGCGGAGGAAGTGCTCGCCCAAGAGGACGTGATTAAGACCGCAACCTTTGGCGCCCCGACACTCGAAAGCGACCTGTATATCCTGCGACCGCTGGCCGATACCGAGCGAGATATCGCGCATCTGGTTGTAGACCATCTCCACGGCAACCGAACCCGTGCGGCGGAGGTGCTGGGCATAAGCCGTACAACGCTGTGGCGCTTGCTGAAGGACGATGACCGTTGAGCGAGGCGCCCGTGACCGCGCGCGACGCGTGTGCTACAGTCCAAAGCGTTATTGTTTCGATTTGGTTACGGCGTGCGAGGGCATATGGCTGAGACTTCAAAACCGAGCCGCAGAAGGCGGAGTGCCGCGCCGGTCAACCGACGCACGACATCGGTGACGTGGGGTAAACACGCCTCGGGGTTTGATGGCTCGTTCAAGCGCACTAAATACGGCTATCCTTCGGCAAGCGCCCGCTTGGCAATGCAGGCAGAGTCCTCACTGTGGGGCCGCAAACGCGTGGTGGGCTCAAAGCTCAAGCACGACGGAACGCTCGGTTATATTAGCCGCGGGGCGGCTCGCCGCAGCGGACTCAATCCGGCTGGTTGGCACCGTTATGTTCCGATCGCGGTCGTCGTTGCAGTGATCGTCATCGCACTCGCTGCGCTTGGCTACGCCGGCGGTGGCGCCAACTTGGACGCAGTGTTTAAATCGCCCGAGCTCGCGCATGCAGGCACAGAAGTTGTCGAGGGCGCGCAGACCCAGACAGGCGTCGCGCCCCAGCGCGGCATCGTCGCGGCGGCCTCCACCATCGCCGATGCGCAAAAGGACGAGGACGAACAAGGCGATGGCGCCGAAACGGCCCAGACGAACGAAACGACGACAACTCCATCGGCAAGATAAGTTGTGAGTGGGGCAGCTAATTTGGGACGGGGCTTTTTTAGCTGCCCAAGACAATGGCTCATTCGATGCCAGTCGCCAAAAGCGAGCGAGCCGCATTTGCGCCAAGGTGACGTGAAATGAGAGGGCGCTGACCTTCTGGTCGCGCCCTCGAAATTGAACGTCAGATTGGCGTGAATGCGGCCCGCGCAGCGTCAACGAGCCCGCCGTTCGGTAGAACGGCGGAACGAATTACCTTACGTAGACGACGTTGTCGCGGCGCGGCTTTGCCTCGGGTAGCGTGTCCTCGGCGTAGCCCAGAATGCAGTGACCGACACCGCGCAGGCTGCCGTCGGCGGGCAGGCCCCAGCTGGCCAGCAGCTCCAGGCCCTCGGGCGAGTCAAAGACCTCATGCGCGCGATGAATCCAGCACGAATCAACGCCCAGCGCATAGGCAGCATTGAGCAAGTTGCCCATGGCGAGCGAGCCGTCTTCCAGATGTGTGGGCACGCTGCGGTCAACCAGCACCACCACAACGGTCTTGGCGCCATAGAAGGGGTCGCTGTTGCTGTCCATGACCTGGGCGTTGAGCTGTGAGAGACGCTCGACGGTCGCGGGGTCGGTGACGGCGACAAACGTCACCGGCTGGCGGCCCATGCCGCTCGGTGCATATTGGCCGGCTTCGATAATACGTGCAAGCTTTTCGGCCTCGACGGGACGATCGCTGTAGTTGCGGCAGCTGCGGCGGTGAATGAGTGCTTCGATAGTCTCCATGGTGTCTCCTTGCGGTGGCGTTGCAGATGCCCCGTTCATACCCGTCGGGCTCAAACGATAGACGGTCAATTGCCCGGCCAAAAGGATAGATTCCAATTGGCAAAGTAGGTTTGCATAAAAGTACCTTCAGAATGTGACAAACCAATGGGATGGTTAAACGTTTTATCCCGTCTACCCTGCGGTTTTTTACCACTTGCCTAAATGACGAACGCATAACCTCTGATAAAGGTTTTACTAAAGGAGTACCAACGTTTATCAATGCGCCGTGGTGGCGCCGGGCCAGGAGGTAACATCATGTTCCAGGCTGGAGATGTCGTCGAGACCGATTTCGAAGGATTTCTGAAGCTGCTGCGTTCCAAGACGCGCGCTTTTGTGACGATCGACGATCACGAGTACTACATCACGCACACCGATGGCTATTGGCGTGTCCAGGATTGCGAGGCCCTCAACGACAAGGGCCACTTTACTGACTGCTCCGAGCTGGTCAACACGGTCTGCGAGGTCGTCGAGCTGCCGTGGATTGCCGGCAAGAGCCTGCATGACAGCTTCTCGGGCGCTACGGTCTATGAGGCTGTTGCCGCTTAACAGGCAATAAAACCCGATTTTCACGTGACCGCTGGCGCCGCCCCCGCGCCGGCGGTCTTTTTCTGCCGATAGACCATAAAAGTGCAAGCATTTGCGGAGAGCCTGTTGACGATAGTCAAAACTCGGGCTAATCTAGAGACACAAAATTGGTCAAAAATCGGACAATCGAATGGTGGGATAGATGAACAGTGCGGTTACGCTGGTCGACTTCGACCGGTTGCTCAATGGACTCGACCATATCTATTCGGAGTTCTCGCGCGCCTGCGGCCTTTCGGACTGCGCTTACTGGATGCTCGTCGATACCAGCACGGCGGGCGGCAGTATTGCCGTAAGTCGTCTGACAAGCGAATGGTTCTACAGCAAGCAGACCATCAACTCGGCAATTAAAACCTTGACGGCGCGGGGCTTCGCAACGTTGGAGTTTGCCGAAGGCAGTCGTAAGAACAAGGTTGTGAGCCTGACCGAAGAGGGCAGGCGATTTGCCGAGCGTTATGCGCTGCCGGCACTCAAGGCCGAACAGCGAGCCTTTGGCGCGCTTGAGCCATGTGAGCAGCGCGAGATTATGCGCTTGATCGGCAAATTTTCCCATGCGCTCGGCGATGAGTGCGATGCCTTTAAGCAGCATATCGCTGCCGAGAGCCAAGCCGAGAATCAAGGTGAGGGGGAGTCGTGCGACTGTTAATGAGGTTTCTAAAGCCATATCGAGGGCTTGTCGCAGTGACGCTGCTGGTGCTGCTGGTGGATAACGTCGGTACGCTGTTGGTTCCCACGATGCTGGCGAACATGGTCAACACCGGTATTACCACGGGCGATGTCGACTACATTTTACGCAACGGCCTATACATGTTTATCGCGACCAGCATGGCTAGCGGCGGCACGGTGCTGGGCTGCTATCTTTCGGCGCGCCTGGCCGCTAACGTGGCCTGCGATATCCGCAATGCCGTGTACGACAAATCGCTCGAGCTCGCGGCCAGCGATTTTGAGCGCTTTGGCACCGGATCGATGATCACACGCTCGCTCAACGACATCAACGTGATCCAGCAGGCGATTCTGCAGACTATTCAGCTGGTGCTGCCGGTGCCGTTCCTGGCGGTGGCAGGCATCATCTTCGCCTGGTTTATCGATCCGGCCATGGGCATGCTTCTGGGCGTCGTGGTTGCGATCGTGCTGGTTGCGGCGGTCTTTACGGTTGCCAACGCGGCTCCGATCTTTATGCGCTTGCAGAGCTTTATCGACCGCATGAACGTGGTGCTGCGCGAGAACATCGTGGGCGTGCGCGTCATCCGTGCGTTTAACAAGGAGCGCCATGAGGAGCGGCGCCTGGACGAGGTGTTTAGCGATTACGCCGCCAACGCCATCAAGGTTAACCACCTGTTTGTGGGCCTCGACAGCTCCACCTTCTTTTTGATGAACATCGCCGAGGTGGCGGTGCTGTGGGTGGGCGGCAACCGCGTGGGCGCCCACGCCATGCAGATTGCGAGCATCTCAGCGGTGCTGGAGTACGCGCTTCTGATCCTGTTCTTTGTGATGATGGCGCAGATGGTGGTGCTGACGCTTCCGCGTGCCGCGGCATGCCTGAACCGTGCGCAGCAGGTGTTGGAGATTGAGCCGAGCATCGTCGATGGCGAGCGCACGCTGGATGACGGGGCGCGCGAGCCCCAAGACGAAGCCGATGCGGTGGCTGTGTTCGACCACATGTCGTTTCGCTTTGACGATGCCGACGAGGACACCCTGTGCGACCTGAGCTTTGCCTGCCGTCGCGGTCAGACGACTGCGATCGTTGGCTCGACAGGCTCGGGCAAATCGACGGTGGCAAAGCTTCTGCTGCGCTTCCACGATGCCACCAAGGGCTCCATTCGCCTGAATGGTGTGGACCTGCGCAAGCTTACGCAAGATGAAATCCGCGGGCGCATTGCCTATGTGCCGCAGAAGGCGTGGCTGTTCTCGGGCACGGTGGCGAGCAACCTTCGCTTTGGTAACGAAGGCGCGACCGAGGGCGACATGCTTCACGCGCTTGAGGTTGCCCAGAGCACCTTTGTACTCGACCAACCGCAGGGGCTCGATACCCCGGTGGCGCAGGGCGGTACGAACTTTTCGGGCGGCCAGCGCCAGCGCCTGGCCATTGCTCGCGCGCTCATGAAGCGCGCCGACCTGTATATCTTCGACGATAGTTTTTCGGCCCTGGACTTTAAGACCGATGCGGCCCTGCGCCATGCGCTGCAGGACGAGACGCGCGACGCCGCGGTGCTCATCATCGCGCAGCGCATCTCGACTATTTTGCATGCCGACCAGATCGTTGTGCTCAAGGACGGCGAGGTCGTGGGCTTGGGCACGCATGGCGAGCTTATGGAAACCTGCGAGGTGTACCGCGCCATCGCGGAATCGCAAATGAAGGGAGGTGAGTAGCATGACCGGGGAGCTCAAGAAGCAGGGCGGCGTTGATGACGCCGCTGCCGCGGGACTGGTCGAGGAAACGGCTGCCGCGTCGACCGAGCTGGATGACGCCGCCAAGCGCGAGGCTCGCCGCCAAGCGCTCTACGAGGAAAACGAACGTGCCGAGGACGAGCGCGCCCGCGCCGAGGCAGAGCGTATGCGCGACGTGGACGACGAAGACGAGGACGAGACGCCTCGGGATACCTGGGCGACGGTGCGCCGCCTGTGGAGTGAGGCTGCCGGCGACCATTGGCGCTTCTATATCGTGTTCGCGAGCATTGTGTTCTATGTCATCTTTAACACCGCCGCGCCGGCATATAGCGCCCGCGTGATCGATGAGCTGTGGGGCCACATTCAGGTGGCGTTTGCCAACGACACCACCTTCAACATCACCTGGGAGAACTGCGGCAAGACCATTTTCGTCTACTTTATGATCTGGACTGCCGCTGCCTCGTTCTATGCGCTCCAGAGCTTTTTGATGTCGAGCGTCGCTGAGCGTCTCAATCTGCGCCTGCGCAACCGCATCGCGCAAAAGCTCAACCGTCTGCCGCTCGCCTATTTTGACGCGCATCGTCCCGGCGAGGTCGTCAGCCGCGCGACCAACGACCTGGACAAGATGTCCGAGAGCATGCAGCGCGGATTGCTGCAGCTGCTCGTGTCGATCGGCACGGTTGTTGGTGCTGTGAGCGTGATGTTCGTGTTCAGCGTGCAGCTTACGCTCGTCTTTCTGTTCTTTACGGCACTGTCGCTGCTGGTGACGAAGGTCGTCTCGCGCCGCACACACGATGTGACGGGCGAGCGCCAGGAGTGGGTGTCCAAGATTACGAGTGCGGTCGAGGAAGGCTATTCGGGCCGTCTGGTGATCCGCGCGTTTAACCGCGAACGCCAAAGTTCTGCCGAGGTGCACCAGGCCTCGGGCGAGCTGGCACGCGTGAGTGCCAAGGCCGACTTTATGATCAATGCCGTCGGCCCTGCGGTGCGCTTTATCGGCCGTTTGGCGCAGATCGTGATCGCGCTGGTGGGCTGCAGCATGCTGGTTGCCGGTCACATGACCGTCGGCGTGTTCCAGGCGTTCTTCCAGTTTATCTACGAGGCGTCCGAACCCATGACGCAGCTGTCGTTTACCTTCAACTCGCTGCAGAGCGCGTTGGCGAGTGCGGAGCGCGTGTTCGACCTGCTCGATGAGCCCGAGATGGAGGCCGATCCGCTGCCGGACGAGGCCGCCAAGCTGCCGGGTCGCGTTGAGGGTCGCGTCTCCTTTGAGCACGTGCGCTTTGGTTATTCGCCCGACAAGCCGCTTATGCACGACGTGTCGTTTACCGCCGAGCCGGGCCAGAAGATTGCCGTGGTGGGAACCACGGGCGCGGGCAAGACGACGCTCATCAACCTGCTCATGCGCTTCTACGAGATTGACGGCGGGCGTATTACGCTCGACGGCGTGGATACGAGCCGCATGGACCGCGGCGAGCTACGGCAGCAGTTTGGCATGGTGCTGCAGGACGCCTGGCTGTTCGATGGCACGATTGCCGAAAACATCGCCTACGGCTGTCCCGAGGCGACGCGTGAGGAGATCGTGGCGGCTGCGCGCGCCGCGCAGGTCGACTTCTTTGTGCGCACCATGCCGCAGGGCTACGACACGCGCGTGGCCAACGATGCCGAAAGCATCAGCCAGGGCCAGCGTCAGCTGCTGACCATCGCACGCGTGCTGCTCAATAACCCGGCGATTCTCATCCTGGACGAGGCGACCTCAAGCGTGGATACGCGTACCGAGCTTGCCATCGGTCGTGCCATGGACGCGCTCATGCGCGGGCGCACGAGCTTTGTGATCGCGCACCGCCTGTCGACGATCGTGGACGCCGACCTGATCTTGGTCATGGATCACGGCAACATTATCGAGCAGGGCACGCATAAGGAGCTGCTGGCTGCCGAGGGTGCCTACGCCGACCTCTATCTGAGCCAGTTCGCATAATGTGACAAAGGGACAGTCTCTTTGCCACATCACAAATAAGGCGCGCCGGGGATGAATTCCCTGGCGCGCCTTTGCGTTGATGCCGATGTCGTTTTGTGCCGCTTGCGTTCCTAGCGTTCGTCCACGAGCTTGGCGACGAGGGCCTTGAGCTCGGCCACCTCTCGCTCGAGTTCCTTGACGCGGCGGGCATTCTCGGTGATGCCCTGGCGGTTGAGGGCGGACTGCTCGGCGGCGTCATCGGGCATGTACTCGCGATGCTGCTTGGCGTCGAAACTCTCCTCGAACACACGGCAGCCGTTGCGCTTGATGATGCGTCCCGGCACGCCCACGACGGTGCAGTTGTCGGGGACGTCCTTAACGACGACCGAGTTGCCGCCGATCTTGACGTTGTTGCCGATGCGGATGTTGCCGAGCACCTTGGCGCCCGTGCCCACCGTGACATTGTTGCCCAGGGTGGGGTGACGCTTGCCGGTCTCGTTGCCGGTGCCGCCGAGCGTGACGCCCTGGTAGAGCACACAGTTGTCGCCCACAATGGTGGTCTCGCCGATGACGACGCCCATGGCGTGGTCGATAAAGAAGTGCTTGCCAATCTGCGCGGCAGGGTGAATCTCGACGCCGGTGATGTGGCGGGTGATTTGCGAGAGCACGCGGGCGAGCGAGCGATGACCGTGCTCCCACAGCCAGTGCTCGGGCACGTGGTTCCACTTGGCGTGCAGGCCAGGATAGGAAAGAAAGATGACCAGACCGTTTTGCGCGGCGGGGTCCTGCGCCTGGACGGTCTTGATGTCCTCGCGAATGGTATTGATAAAGCTCACCGGCCGCCCTCCCTTAGCGCCATGGCAATGCGATTCAATAAAGTATAGCGATTCGCTAGGGATTAAAAAGGACAATCTTGGCGGCTTTGCGCTACAAGTGTCAGTTATGCAAACTTGCTGGTAATGGAGTCATGCTTTTGTGGGGTTGCGCACGAGGGGGCACCGCAACCGTATACTGGTCAACTTGGACGTATCCGCGCCCACAACTGAGAGGTTTTACTTCATGGGTTTCATCAATTTTATTGCCGAGCTGCTTAAGGACCCGCGCACCGCGATCGCCAGCTGGATCGCCGCCGGCCCGCTTATGGCCTACGGCTGCGTGTTCCTGATCATCTTTATCGAGACGGGCGTGGTGTTCTTCCCGTTCCTTCCCGGTGATTCGCTGCTGTTCGCCTCGGGTTTCTTTGCCCACAACGGCGGCTTTAACATCGTGGCGCTTCTGGCCACCGCATGGGCCGCTGCCATTTTGGGCGATCAGTGCAACTTTATGATCGGTCACTTCTTTGGCCGCAAGATCATCGCTTCGGGCAAGGTCAAGGCCATGACGCCCGAGCGCATCAAAAAGTCCGAGGACTTCTTGGACAAGTGGGGTCACCTGGCCATCTTCCTGGGTCGCTTCTTCCCGTTTATCCGCACCTTTGTGCCCTTTATCGCTGGCATGGGCGGCATGCACTGGCGCAACTTTGTCGTCTTTAACGTGCTGGGCGGCATTACCTGGTCGACGGTCTTTACGCTGCTGGGCTACTTCTTTGGCGGCATTCCCTTTGTGCAGGAGCACTTTGAACTGCTGATTATCGGCATCGTTGCCGTGTCGATCATCCCGACCGTGGTCGGTCTGGTTAAGGCCAAGCTGGGCAAAAAGAACGCGTAGCGCGAGCCAGCGCGCAAACCGTGCAGTTGAGGCCCGTCACCGCTTACGGTGGCGGGCCTCTTTAGTTTCGGTCAAATGAAAATACTTTACTTAGTTAAAGAAAAGCGTTTTATCAGACGCGTACGGGGAGTACAATCTCGTGCATGCGAATCGACATGCCATCGGCTTTGATGCTGTTCGCGTGTCCCGTCCGGCTCTACGCTCCGGGCGTGCGACGTTGCGACGCGGCCGGCCTCGGTCCTTGCGTGCGGGTTCGCGAGTTTGCAACTGTGTATGTAAGGAGCGACATATGACTGTCGAGAAGAAGGATATCGATTGGGGTAGCCTCGGCTTTGGCTACATGAAGACCGATTACAGCTACGAGGCTCATTGGAAGGATGGCGAGTGGGACGAGGGCGGCCTGACCACCGACCACACCCTGCATGTCTCCGAGTGCGGTGGCATCTTCCATTACTGCCAGGAGGTCTTTGAGGGCCTGAAGGCCTACACCGCCGAGGACGGCAGCATCGTCTGCTTCCGTCCCGACATGAACGCCGAGCGCATGTACAACTCTGCGCAGCGCCTCGAGATGCCCCCGTTCCCCAAGGACAAGTTCGTTGAGGCCGTCAAGCAGGTCGTCTCTGCCAACGCCGCTTGGGTTCCGCCCTTCGGCTCCGGTGCGACCCTGTACGTGCGTCCGTTTATGATCGGCTCCGGTGACGTGATCGGCGTGGCTCCCGCTCCTGAGTACACGTTCCGCATTCTCGTGACCCCGGTCGGTCCGTACTTTAAGGGCGGCCTCAAGCCCGTCAAGCTGCGCGTTTCCGAGTATGACCGTGCCGCACCGCACGGCACCGGCAACATCAAGGCCGGCCTGAACTACGCCATGTCCCTCAAGCCCACGATGGAGGCCCATCGCGAGGGCTATGCCGAGAACCTGTATCTCGACTCCGAGTCCCGCACCTATGTCGAGGAGACCGGCGGCGCCAACGTCCTGTTCGTTAAGGAGGACGGCACGCTCGTCGTTCCGCAGTCGCACACCGACTCCATCCTGCCCTCTATCACCCGTCGTTCGCTCGTTCAGGTTGCTCAGGACCTGGGTATGACCGTCGATCAGCGCCCCGTCGAGTGGGCCGAGGTCAAGGCCGGCACCTTTGTGGAGTGCGGCCTGTGCGGCACCGCTGCCGTCATCTCCCCGGTGGGCGAGATCGACAACAAGGTCTATGGCGCCGACGAGACCGTGACCTTCCCGGCTGGCTACACCGAGATCGGGCCTGTGATGAAGAAGCTCCGCGAGACCCTGACTGGTATCCAGTCTGGTGCTGTCGAGGATAAGCACAACTGGGTTTACACCGTCGCGTAAGCTGTCTTAGCTGTCCGGCCCGAGGGCGGCCTTCCTTTCCGGCGCGTCCTCGGACATGAAAGAACCTCCGCTGCGCACTTCGTGCGGCGGGGGTTCTTTCGTCCTGCGGAGTGCGCCGGAAAGGAAGGTTACCCTCGGGCCTGCGTTACCTCGGCGTTGCCGTTACGGGCAATATAGATCTGAATTAAAGATGGCGCGCGGCCTTTTAGGCCGCGCGTGTGT
>CABUUG010000008.1 GCA_902494605.1 uncultured Collinsella sp. | reverse complement strand
CCTAATATTTTCCCCCCCCCCGGGGCTCCC
Organism: uncultured Collinsella sp.; assembly: GCA_902494605.1. GTDB lineage: Bacteria > Actinomycetota > Coriobacteriia > Coriobacteriales > Coriobacteriaceae > Collinsella. The sequence continues at coordinate 28,575 of CABUUG010000008.1, read as the reverse complement.
GCACAACGGGACCTCGGTTGGGTTCTATCCCTTTGGCAGTCGCTTCGCTTCTGCCCTACTTTACTGGTATGGCGGTTTGGCGTTGGATCGGTTCTTTCTGATATATGCTGGTTGCGGCTCTTCTTTTGGGAGGAGTCGCTTTTTTGTTGTGAGGGGGATGGCCCGTGGCTGATGATTTGATTCGTTCTGAGCTGCTTTCTGCGGATTGGAATGGCGAATGGATGCGTCTGCAGGCTGGTCGGCGGCGGGCTGATGATTCTTTTGAGTGGGATAAAAGGGCTCGGCATTTTCGGCCGTTGGAGACTGCCCCTTATGCTCGGGATTTTATAAAGCTGTTGGCGTTAAAGCCTGGTGAATCCGTGCTGGATATGGGGTGTGGGGCTGGGTCGATTGCTATTCCGCTTGCGCAAGACGGACATCCCGTGATTGCCGCTGATTTTTCCCCTGCCATGTTGGGCACGCTTGATGCCGGCATTGAGTACTACGGGCTCGAGGGGCGTATAACGCCGCTTGAGCTTGCTTGGGATGACGATTGGGATCTGGTTGGACCGGTCGCGAAAGCGGTGGATGTTGCCTTTGCCAGTCGGTCGGTTACGACGACCAATCTAAAAGGTGCACTTGCCAAGCTTGACCGTACGGCTCGTCGGCGTTGTGCTGTCACGATGGTCGCCAACTCCAGCCCGCGCTATGACCTGCACCTGATGAACGCCATCGGCGCCTCGGTTACCTGCAGTAATGGCTTTGTGTATGCTTTTAATATCCTCGTTCAGATGGGTGTCCTGCCGCAGGTTACGTACTTTGAATCGCCCCGTCGCGATACCTTCGACAGCCTTGAAGCGGGTGTGGCGGACTTTTCTCGTATGCTCGAGCATGGCAACGAGGACAAGATCGACTGCCTGCGTGACTACATCGCTCAACACATGATTGAGAACCCCCATGCCGGCGAGCCGGGGTCCAAGGGCGTGCCGCAGGGGCGCTATATGCTCGATCATGTCCGCAAGGTTCGTTGGGCGTTTATTGCATGGGAGCCGGTCTCTGCGCCCAGCTCATAGCCTGTTCACAGCCCGCACCGCCCACTCACTCGGCATCCGCATTCTTTTTGAACTGGGAAAACGCGCTCCACACCGCGCCGTTCCTGCGCTATCGTGGGACAGCTCACGTAGATTAAGGCCCCGTCGCGGGGCGCCCCATACATAGAAAGCGAGAACCCATGGCACTGACAGGAGCACAGGTCAAGCAGCTTCGCAGCATGGCCCATCACCTCAACCCCGCCATCATCATCGGCAAGTCCGACGTCAACGAGGGCACCGTCGAGCAGACGGTCGCCTACCTAGAGAAGCACGAGCTCGTTAAGTGCTCCGTGCTCGATGGCTCCAGCCTTTCCGCCCGCGAAGCCGCCGAGGAGCTCGCCGAGCGTTGCCACGCCGAGGTCGTCCAGGTCATCGGCCGCAAGTTCTCGCTGTATCGCGAGTCCTCGCGCAAGGACATCGAGAAGATCAAACTCGTCTAGGAGCCAATGATCCGGCGAGCCAACACATAGCAAGCTTACGGGTGCCCAAGTACTTCGGGCGCCCGTTTTTTATCGTTCGACCAGCACGCGATTGAGCCGCCCCTCCACCAAGCGCTCGTATAGGCGCCGCGTCTCGGGCTCGGGCACGCCATTGACCTGCTCCCTCAGGTGGTGCATATGCCCGCTGTACAGCTCGACGATATCGCGCCGTCGCCCCGCCGCACTGTAGACGCGCATGGCGCAGCGCACCATATCCTCACGCGCCGTTTCCTGTCGAAGCCCCGACTCCGCCAGCCAAATCGCCGACTGCAGATCGTTTTCTTCTAGAGCGGCATTTGCTCCCTTAATCATGCAATCGATGTACTTTGACTGCATAATGCGCCGCATGCGCAAAAAGTAGGTGGGATTACAGCCATTGGGAACATACAACGGTCCGGCATAAAGCTGTTCAATCTTAAGGCACAACTCGACCAGATGGGGCCCGCGCGCACCCGTGCGATTTCCCAAAACCTCGCGGCTTATCTGGTCAAACAGCCGTACATCGGTCTTGACGTAGTCGCCGTTGAGCCCAATGCATTCATTTTGGATGAGCACGCATGACTTGCCATCTGGCGTCGGCCCCAAGGCCGACCGCAAGCGCGATATCGTCGAGTACAGGTTGTTGCGGGCGCTATTGAACTCGGCATGGGGCCACAGCTCCATGGCCAGCGTCTCACGATCGACGAGCGCATCCATGCCCAGCGCAAGCCGCTCGGCAAGTGTCGCCGCCTTCTTGCGGCGCCACATTTTGTCCGTGATGGGAAACCCGTCGCGCTCGGCGCGAAACGCACCAAACATGCGAATCTCGATATGGTCGATGGTATCAACGGCTTCAACCTCGCCAGCCTGGAACAGACGCTCGCCCTCCCCTTCCAAATCGTCGCGCAGCGAGTACCGCGACAGCTCGCGCACGGGAAGCTTCTTGCGTATCCTGCCCGCCGGCTCGCCCAGACAATGCATGGCAAGGCGCGCAAAGAGCCGATACGATGGCTCTAGAATCCCCGCACGATTCATGGACATCCAGGCCGCAAGGTCGCTGTCTCGGCCCGCACAGGCCAAATGCAGCGCCACGACCCAGGCTTCTGAGCCACCGACCTGCGTCTTGCTAATATCGAGCAGCTCCGCCTCTTCGCGAACCGATACCAGCGACGTATTGCGCAGATACGCCACGCGCTCCAGCAGCAAAGCGTTTTCGCGCATGTACGTAATCGATTCGTCGGCGAGCTTGAGCACCTGGACCGCACGGAACTTTGCGTTGACTGGCCGCCCCTCCGCCAGCGATTGCCAGCCCTCCAGCAATAGCCCAAACAGCTGAATTTGATTGTCGCGAACACGCACCGCAAAGCGGTCGAGCTCGCCAAACGCCACATCGTCGGTCACGGGCAAGCCCGCGAGCAGGCGCCGCGCCGCCAGCACCATACGCAGCCAAATGGATGGCGCCTTAAGCCCGCGGATATCGAGCGCCTCGAGTATCTGCGCCATCTTGTCATCGCGCTCGTCGGGTTTAGCAAACGAGCCGTCGAACAGCTCCACCAGCATATGGTCGGCCTGTATGAGAATCCCCGCGATGTCGAGCTCGCAATCATAGGCTTTGCGCGCCTTGAGCTTCGCGAGAACATTGCCGTCTTTCGCTCGCTCGGTTAGGTGGCGCTTGACCTCGATATGCGCGGACAGCATGTCGAGCACCTCGCAGGATGTCTGTTCTTGCACAACAGGGTTGGCGGGAAGCCCCAGGTCATTGTCGCCGTAAAAGGCGATAGTGAGCGCCTGTGCTATTTTCCAGGTAGCGGGGTCGAGCTCGCGCGCCGCCTGATCGCCCGCACGTTCGATAACGGACGCCATATACCTTGCGAGCTTTGTATTGCACACGCTGACAGCCGCCAGATACACGCCGAGCGCCTCGGCGGGTGCCGGCTCTTTCTCCTGCTTTTCCGCATTGACCATCGCCGTCGCCGCGCGGCAAATGTCCCCTCCGTGCCCGGTCAGGGCAAGATCGGCCCCATACTGCCCGGCAAGTTCCAACACCACATGGCGGTCCAAGAACGCATCGGCCAGGTCCATAGCCAAATCGCATCGGCCCGCCTTAATCAAAATGCGAGCAGCCCGCGATACAAGTTCGGGACGGATCTCGGCAACGAGCTTTCGCAGCCTCAGGCGCGCGTTGTCCTTAGCGCCCAAACACCTAAAGGTGCGATCAGACGGATCCACGCCAAAAAACGGATAATCGCGCACAAAGATGGACTGGTCGATCATCGAAAGCCTTACACCGCACGCCTCTAGCTCCGCAATGCGACCCTCGCCCATCAGCACCATCAAGCAGGCAACGGTAAACAACAGGTTGTTCTCGAGCGATGCGAGATCTGCCAGCGCCGCACCGTACACGTTGACGATTTCGTTCTCGAGCAACCCGGCAACATCGCCCTGTCCATACATTCCCGTCTGCAGGGCAGATACCAGCTCTGGCACACCCTGCGTGAGCCGATAAAAATCGAGCGATGTACTGATCGAAAACGCCGTAGCCCATGACGAATACTCATAGGCGTGCACCTTGAGCATCTGCGCATTGACTTTTACAGAATCGCCCAACCCGTGGATAAGCAATCGGTTGGAGGGGCGGCAAGTAATAAAGACCCCCGTCCCCGTAGCACGTAAGCTGCGGATTCGATCGATGAGGTCCTCTGTTTCGCGCTGCTCGAGATTGGGCACGTTGTCGATCGCAACGAGCGAATGCGGTTTGTCCTTAAGCTCATCGGCGACAACCTCGAGCTGCATAAAGAGCTCGCGTCCAATCGCGCGGTCGGCCTCGATTATCCGAACCGGCCCTCGCGTGGGATCCGATTTAACTTCCTGCACGTATTGCAGCAATACCGACGTCTTACCAAACCCGTCGGGCGCGTAAAGCAGAACGATTCCTGCCTTGCGCCCTTTAACGATGAGCTCGTTCATCAAGCGATCGCGCCGCACCATATAGCCGCCGCCCGTCGGCATCAACTCAAGGTCGTCCGTATTGCCCAGATCGTTTACCATGCCTGCTCCTCAACTCGACCATATGGACACCGTAGCTGCAGGACCATATGAGCCACCCCGTGAATAGCGCGACTTAGAGTTTTTGGTTGTCTGCCGGTACGTGTTTGGCAAGTTTTTGTACAGCGAGGCCCGATGGTAATTTATCCCCCGACCAATAGGTCTTTGCGCAGGTCAATGCGCTTGCCAGCATGTCCCATCCAATTTGCAGTGTAGCGCAGTCGTCTGTTTTTATTTGAGTTGCGCAACTCGCCTATTCCTCGCTACCGCTTGCGACTCTATAGTGGCAAATGTGCATAGAATCTGGTACGGAATGAATCTCATGATTTAGAGCCCACTCGCCAAGCATGTGGCAAGGTTTCCGTCATGCACACATTACGGCCCGCATCCACTAAAAAGGCCCCCGCAAAGCGAGGGCCTTTTGGAAAGCTATGTAAGATCGCTTGGTCGCGTTACTCGCAGAGCGAAAGAGCGGCCTCGTCAGCAACGACGACGCAATTGGTGTGGAGCTGCAGGATCGAAGCGGGGCACTCGGGCGTAACCGGGCCATAGCACATATCGTGCACAGCCTGAGCCTTGGCCTCACCGTTGGCGACAACCAGGATCATGCGGGCATACATGATGGTCTGGGTGCCCATGGTGTAAGCCTGACGGGGCACATCATCGATGCTGTCGAACAGGCGGCTGTTGGCCTGAATGGTGCTCTCGGTCAGATCGACGCAGTGCGTACCCTTGGAGAAGTGGTCATCGGGCTCGTTGAAGCCAATATGACCGTTATTACCAATGCCGAGCAGCTGCAGATCCGGGTAACCGGCGGCAGCGACGATCTTGTCGTACTCGGAGCAGGCAGCAGCGGCATCGGGGTTGGAGCCATCGGGCACGTGCGTGTTGTTCAGATCAATATTGATGTGATCGAAGAAGTTCTCGCGCATAAAGTAGTGATAGCTCTGGGGATCGTCGTGCGAAAGACCGCGATACTCGTCCAGGTTGTAGGTGCTGACCTCGGCAAAGTCGACGTCGCCCTTCTCGTACCAAGCGGCGAGCTGCTTGTAGGCGCCAATCGGGGTGGAGCCGGTGGCAAGACCCAGTACGCAATCGGGCTTGAGGATAACCTGGGCCGAGATGATATTGGCGGCCTTACGGCTCATATCCTCGTAGTCTTTAGCTTTAATGATCTTCATTACGCGTCCTTTCTCGTACAAAAGAGGCAAGGCTCCCCTTACAAGCACTTGCCCGCGGCCCGCGTCGGCCGCAACCAACGTGTGCGGCCACCAGGGCGAGGTCGCGTAATGTATGTGTCTCGTGTCTAGCCGCGTCGAGGCCCCTGCCCGTCCACGGTGACCCAAAGCTGTTTAGCCTCGGACGTTTCCCATCTTGCCACGGAGGGCGCCCTCTTTCAAGGGCGCCCTCCGTAAACGTGTTTGAATTGTAGGCTAAAGGCCGAGCGCGCTCACTAGCGCTCGCGAGCGACGATGAGTTGGTCCATCTCCTCGACGTGCTCTCCAACGGAGCCCTTAATGCTCGAGAACTCAACGGAGTTGCACACCAAGATGGGAACCGTCACATCGTAGCTCTCGGCAGCAATTGCCTCGCGATCGAACTCGATGAGTACATCGCCCTTATGGACGATGTCACCCACTTGCGCATGTACGGTAAAGTGCTTGCCCTCGAGCTGAACAGTGTCCAAACCAACGTGAATAAGCACGTCCAAGCCATCGACCGTGTTAAGCGCAACGGCGTGTCCCGTGGGAAAAATGGCCTCGACCTTGGCGTCTGCCGGCGCAATCACGCGCGTACCCGTAGGCTGAATCGCCACGCCCTGGCCCAAAAGGCCGGTGGCAAATGTCTGGTCATTGACCTCGGACAACGGAATGACGTCGCCCGAGATGGGAGCATCCAGCGTAAGGACTCGACCACGCATACCAAAAGACCTTAGGACTTTAGTGAACATGATCCCCCTCGGACATACCAATCAACCAAAATAGCTTTAACAGTTTACCACTTGGCACCCGTTTTTGACCATTAGGGAAGTTCGCGCTTGACAACCTCGACGATGTCGTCGACAACACGCTGGGTCAGCTCGTGCGTCTCGGCCTCGGCCATCACGCGGACCAGCGGCTCGGTACCGCTCGGGCGCACCAGAATGCGGCCGCGGCCGTCAAGCTCCTTCTCGGCAGCAGCGACGGCATCCCAGATGGGCTGGCAATCGTCCAGACCAGCCTTGTTGTCGGAATGCACGTTGACGAGCACCTGCGGGTACTTCTTCATGATGCCGGCAAGGTCGGTGAGGGTACGACCGGTGCGCTTGAGCACGGCCAGCAGCTGCAGAGCCGTCACCAGGCCGTCACCGGTGGTGTTGTGCTCCAGGAAGATGATGTGGCCGGACTGTTCGCCGCCGATGACGGCGCCGTCCGCGAGCATGCGCTCCAGAACGTAGCGGTCGCCCACGGCGGTCTGGACCATCTCGAAGCCCTGCTCCTTCATAGCGATGGAGAAGCCCAGGTTGCACATGACGGTCGAGACGATCTCGGAGTTGGCGAGCTTGCCGCGAGCGGCGAGGTCAGATCCGCAGATAGCCAGGATGTAGTCACCGTCGATCTCATTGCCCTCGCTGTCCACGAACAGCACGCGGTCGGCGTCGCCGTCGTGGGCCAGACCGATGTCAGCATGGGTGCGCAGCACGAGCTCGCGCAGGGGCTCAAGGTGCGTGGAGCCACACTCAACGTTAATGTCAGTGCCGCAGTAATCGGTGTTGATGGCATGGACCGTGGCGCCCAGGCGCTGCAGCGCGGCGGGCGTGGTCTGGCAGGAAGCACCGTGACCGCAGTCGACGGCAACAACCAGGCCGTCGAGCCTCAGGCCATCAAGCGTATCGATGGCGTGGTCGACGTATGCCTTGCGAGCGTCCTTCATCTTGATGATGTGGCCCACGCCGGCACCGGTCGGCAGCGTGTCGGCAGCCATGGCTTCCTCGGACATGACCCAGGCGCTGATCTCTTCCTCGACAGCATCGGGAAGCTTCATGCCCTTGCGGCTAAAGAACTTGATGCCATTAAACTCCGGCGGATTATGCGAAGCAGAGATGACGATGCCGCCATCGAGCTCGTTTTGAACGGTGAGCAGCGCCACGGCAGGCGTGGGGATGACGCCGCAGCAGTGCGGACGGCCGCCCTCGGCCATAATGCCGGCGGTCAGAGCACTCTCGAGCATGGTGCCCGAAAGACGCGTATCGCGGCCGATGCAGATATCCGGACCAAGAAACTTGGTCGCCGCGCGGCCCAGACGAAACGCGAGGTCGCACGAAAGATCGGCGTTGGCGACGCCACGGACGCCGTCGGTACCGAAGATGTTCTGGGGCATAGGATTGCTCCTTCCCTAGCAGGCGATATGCAACCGCCCACCCTAGTCGAAAAAGAAAAGCGGGACCCGCCGAGGAATCGGCAGGCCCCGCTTGTACATTGTATCTCGAAAGGAGATAAAACCTTAGCGCTTGGAGAACTGGGGAGCGCGGCGGGCCTTCTTGAGGCCGTACTTCTTGCGCTCGACCACGCGAGCATCGCGCGTAAGGAAACCGGCCTTCTTGAGGTCAGCACGGTAGTCGCCAGCGTTCAGAAGAGCGCGAGCGATGCCCAGGCGCAGAGCGCCGGACTGACCGGAGATGCCGCCGCCATCGCACAGAGCGATAACGTCGAACTGACCGGCGGTGTCGGTCACCTTGAAGGGAGCAAGGGCGTTCTCAACGAGCTGATGACGGCCGAAATACTGCTCGGCGTCACGCTTGTTGATGGTCACCTTGCCGGTGCCGGGGACGAGACGGACGCGGGCGACGGCGTTCTTACGACGGCCGGTACCCTGGTAGACAACGGTGTTCTCAGCCATCTTTAAGCCTCCAGCTCAATCTTCGTGGGGTTCTGGGCAGCATGCGGATGCTCGGCACCAGCGTAGACCTTAAGCTTGGTCATCTGGGCACGACCGAGGGTGGTCTTGGGCAGCATACCGCGAACGGCGCGCTCGATGACCTTCTCCGGGTGCTTCTCCATAGCCTGGCGGAAGCTCTCAGCCTTGAGGCCGCCGTTGTAGCCGCTGTGGCGATAATAGGTCTTCGTGTCGGCCTTGTTACCGGTAAGCTGGACCTTATCGGCGTTGATGACGACAACGAAGTCGCCGCAGTCGCTGTTGGGCGTGAACTGGGGCTTGTTCTTACCGCGCAGGATCATTGCGATCTGGGTGGCAAGACGGCCCAGGACAGCACCATCGGCGTCGACGAGAACCCAGTTGCGCTGGACCTCGCCCTGCTTGGCGTAGTGAGTCGATTTCGAAATCACTTAGACTCCTCCATGTACAGTACGTGTTGTTACAGAGATTCACGGGGCTCTGCAAGTAACCCGTCCATATTACCCCGCTCGCCGTACGAGTCAACAGGTATTTTGGCTCCGACCAGAGTTTCTGCACATGTCATCCATGGGTCATGATGTCGCGACACTAGCGCTCGACAAATGCCTCGATATCTCCCAGCAAGCGCTTTGCCTCCTGGCGGCCCTGAATATACAGGTCGAGGAGCTTTGCCGGATCGTGCTCGACATGACCGACCTCGACCGGCTTTTGCGGAGCAACGACCAACGCACGGCCCTCGCGCTCATACTTCCACAGGTGCATGCGCTGGATGTTGTAACGGTCGTGACGCGTTTCGATTCCCTCGAGCAGATAGGGGTAGTCGGCATAGCGGGCGCGCGCGGCAGGCATAAACTCGTAGGGCTTTTTCTCGTACGAGCGGTCCTGCGTGACGATGACGACCGCACGGTCGAAGCCCGCCTCCTCCAGCACGTGCTCGATGGGGATCGAATCGGCTACGCCGCCGTCGACGTATTTGTGCCCGTCAATCTCGACTGGCGGCGTCACCAGCGGCAGCGAGGTCGAGGCACGCACGGCGTCGAGGTCGAGCACGGCGCTTTTAACCGGGAGGTACGTGGCGGTTCCAAAGAGCATGTCCGTCGCGACGGCGTACATCTCGATGGGACTGGCGTCGAACGTCTCGTTGTCAAAGGGATCCAGGCGGTCCTGAACATCGTTGAAGATAAAGTCGTAGCCGACGATGGAGCCCGTGGACGCAAACGATGCGGCGCCCATAAAGCGGTTGTCGTTGCAGAAAGCCAGGTTGATGCGGTTGGCACGGCCGATCTGGTGCGACTTGTAGTTCACGCCGTTGAGGGCGCCGGCCGATACGCCATATACCGCCGGAATCTCGACGCCGGCCTCCATGAGAACGTCGAGCACGCCTGCGGTAAATTGCCCGCGGAAGCTGCCGCCCTCCAAAACGAGCGCGACCTTGCCGGCGTTCTTTGCCTTATCTTCTGCAGTCATATTGACCTCCTGCGATTGCGTTTTGGCCTTCTTCTACCCAGTTTTGGGATGGCGAGAGCGCAGGTTTTGGAGTTGAGGAGGGCGGAGCGGTCGGCGGGAAAGCGTGTCCCGTTCTCAGAGCAAATTCCGGGTCGTATTTTCCGCTGAGCCCGCCATCTGGAAAATGAATCCCATTCCGAGCTTAGATTCCGGGATGCGCTTTCCGCTTGAGCTGCCATTGGGAAAGCATGTCCCACTCTACGGCGGGATTCCGGGTCGCAGTTTCCGCTTGAGGCGCCATCCGGAAACTACGTCCCAGTCTGAGCGCGGATTCCGGGATGGACTTTCCGCCTGGGCCGCCATTGGGAAAGCGTGTCCCGGCCTGCGTTGACGCGGCATTTTCTTTACGCCCGCGCCCTGCACAGAGTTCGATTCTCCGCGGTTTGGGGGATCCGTTGATGGGTTGAGGCCAGGGCAAGACGCCCGATCGGCATCGCATCTATATCTGGCTGAAGCATTGCGCGGAGAATCCGCGTATTTGCTTCGCAAATACGCACCGGCTTCGGCCGCCTACCGGCGTCCTCGCCCGCTCGCTACAAACGCTTCGCGTTTGCTTAACGCTCGCGCCCTGCACAGAGTTCGATTCTCCGCGGTACGGACTAGAAATAAAAAGACAGGTAGATATAAATATCTACCTGTCTGTTACTTATGGTGGAGGCGCGGAGAATCGAACTCCGGTCCACGAAAGCCCCCTGATTGGCATCTCCAAGCTCAGTCGCTAGTTTAGTCTCGGACGCTTTGCGCGCAGCGACACGCTCGCGGCGTCCTAACCGGTTCGGTCTTAGCCCGCGCCATACCGATTACGTGCGCAGGAGCATTCCCCTAACATGACGTCGCGCCGGTGTCGGGGAAATCACCGGGTTGACGCGCCGCTATAAACTAAGCGGCGAGAGCCATAGGCTCAAAAGAAGAGTTGTTGTCAATTCAATTTGACGGTACCCCTGTTTAACGAGGCGAGGAGACCTCGGCTTGCTTCCTCTCTCAGAGCTATCGTGTCGAAACCAGTCGCCCCCGAATGTCGGGAAAGTCTGGATGGTATTGGGCTCGAGCACCCAACACCCGTCGACTTTTCAAGAAACATACGAGGCAAGCCCCGCTTGTGGAGTGTTATCTTACCACGTTCTGAAAGCAGGCAGCTGTTCTATGCACGAGCTGTGAAGACCCCAATGTGCGCCGCACTTCGCACTTTTGCTACCGATCGCGTCACGTATATTTTCGCCAAGCAAAATTGACCCGTCGAAAGGACCGTTATGGATACCAAGCAGCAACTCGTCAATGCCCTCGCAGGCCTGGGCTCAACCATTACCGAAGCTATGGATGTCATCGAAGGCTTTGTCCCCTGCGGACATCCCGCCCTCACGGTTTCGAACGCCCTTGTTGCGCTGGACGCTGACGATGATGCAGCTCTCGCCCAGCAGCTTGAGACCGTCGAGGGCTTTATCGACCACGTGAGTGAGAACCGCGGCGTGGCCGCCTACCACGGCGTCGAGGTCGAGCTCGCGGGTCCCAAAGCCGATCTGCTCGCAGCAATCCGCGAGGTAGGCGCCCTTATGCAGACCGCAGGCGTCAAAAACACCCAGGTCAACGAGTGGGTCTACCGCAGCCTGGCAGCACTCGACAGCTCCGACGAAAAGGCAGCCGAGCAGCTCGCAGAAAGTCCCGCCATTAAGGCCGAGCTTTTGTAAATAGCAGACGCGGGCCCCTTGGCGCATCGTCGTCCAAGAGACCCGCAAACAGTTCGCGTCAACCGATAGCCGCGCCGCTGCGTTCGGCCAAAGCAAGAATCGGCATCATTTGACGAGGTGTCTTTGCTGCAAGATCGGCATGTTCGAGCAGTTTGCGATCGTTGGTCACCAAGTAATCAACCTGGGCGCGTTTGCACGCGGCGAGCACCAAGTTGTCCTCGTAATCGCGATGGAGCGCTAAGTATTTGTCGGCCAGCCAAAGGTCCGATGCATCAGCGCCCACGGCCGTAGCGTTTTCGGTCATATTCCGAACAAACGCCAACGCCGCATCGCCAATTGCACGGGCAGACGCCTCGTCGAGTGCTCCCCCGCTGGCAAGAACGCTACGCTTCAGCTCGTGTTGGACAACGTACAGTACGTCCTTGGCGATATGCACCGGAAAGAACAGCAATGCCCCCGCCTCCGTCGCCTGCCCAATAAACGCACGCGCGGCAAACGACTCGGCATGGTCGGCGCAAAACGAATCAACCCATACGTTGGCATCCACCATTATTTTGAGGAGAGCCCTGCTCACAGGATCATCCCCTTTTGGCGATAGCGCTCGTCCATGGCTTCAGAATAGATTGTGTCCCAACCGCGATCGTCGGATACGGGCGACGCAGCGATACCAAAATCTGCATAAAGCCGGTCTGCCGCTGCCCACGACGCGGCAAACGGAGTATCGGGCGCGACGGCCTGGTGCCGGTCGTCGACAGCCGCAAGCACCTCCTCGCACTGCCCGCCACCCTGCGCGACCTTGGCCACCACCTTTTTGATGAGCTCGGGCAGTGACCCGCCCGAAAGCCGCAGCGCTTCCTCGGCACGGTTCTTGACCTGGCGATCCACGCGAACGTTCACCTGCGCCATGCCGCTAACAGCACCCACGTTGATCCCGCTCCCTTCAATTGCTAACACCGCTAGCAACACTATATAGAGGAGCTAGCAAATGGTCAAATGCAAAAGGCCTGCGCCCAGACGGCACCGATGCCGTCTGGGCGCAGGCCAGATAATGTGGACGAACCCGTCTGCTAATGCAGGTACGCCTTCGCGTTGCCCAGGCTGTAGGCGATCGTTGAGCCGTTGTGCAGTAGTGACGACGTCTGCGGAGTAATCATGCCGGTAATGCCCAGTGCCAAGAGTGCTGAGTTGGTGAGCATCACCTTGGAATACGAACTCGTCAGACGGTCGATAAGCCCCTGGCTCATGCGGCGCAGGCGCACGATTGCGGCCAGATCCGTATCGGTCAGGATGATATCGGCGACCTCCTTGGCGATGTCGCTTCCGCCGCCCATCGCCAGGCCCACATCGGCCAGGCCCAGCGCCGGCGAATCGTTGACGCCGTCGCCCACCATGGCAACGTGGCGCCCCTCGCCCTTAATGCGCTCAACATACGCGTACTTGTCCTCGGGCAGCAGCTCGGCCTTAAACTCGTCGACACCTGCTTCGCGAGCAATGCGCTCGGCCGTGCGCTCCGAGTCGCCCGTGAGCATGACCACGTGCTTAACGCCCAACGCGTGCAGGTCGGCGATGGCTTCGCGGACCCCGGGCTTAAGCGGGTCCTCGATACCGAGCACGCCGACGACCTTGCCATCGACCGCCAGATACAGCGGCGACAGGCCCTGCATCTGGGACTCGATCTGCTCCTTAATGTCGGACTCGAGCTGCGCGCCCTCGTCCTCAAATACAAAGTGCGCGGAACCGATGATGGCACGACGCCCCTCGATGGACGAAGCGATGCCGTGTGCCACGATGTACTCGACGGCAGCATGGCGCTCGCGGTGCTCGAGCCCGCGCTCGCGGGCGGCGTTGACCACGGCACGCGCCACCGGATGCGGGAAATGCTCCTCCAAGCAAGCGGAAAGGCGCAGGACCTCATCCTCGCTCCAGCCATCGGTGGTGAGCACGCAGGCAAGACGCGGCTGTGCCTCGGTGAGCGTGCCGGTCTTATCAAACACAATGGTGTCGGCCTTGGCAAACGACTCAAAGTACTTCGCACCCTTGACCATGACGCCCATCTTGGCAGCATCGCTCATGGCAGTCATGACGGCGACGGAACCCGTGAGTTTGAGTGCGCACGAGTAGTCGACCATCAGCGCCGCTGAGGTCTTGATGAGGCTGCGCGTGGTGAGCGCAACCAGGCCCGCGAGCAGGAAGTTCCATGGGACGATCTTGTTGGCGAGGTCCTCCATGTGCGACTGACCCTCGGACTTGAGCGAGTCGGCCGTCTGCACGAGCGAGACGATCGAGCGGAGCTTGGTCTGAGCCGTGTTGGCGCGCACACGCACCAAGATGCTGCCATCTTCCACAACGGTGCCGGCGAACACGTCGTCGCCCACGCTGCGCTCGACGGCCAGCGGTTCGCCGGTCAGGGTCGCCTGGTTGACCATAGCGCTCCCCTGCTCGACCACGCCGTCGATACAGATAGACATGCCGGTGCGCACGGCGACCAAATCGCCGGGTTCAAGCTCGGTGGCGGCAACGCTTACCTCGGTGTCGCCGACGACCTTTTGCGCCTTGTCGGGCACATCGAGCAGCGAGTTGATGAGTTCGTTTTCGCTCATGGCGCGGGTGTAGTCCTCGAGCAGCTCACCCACGTTGAGCAGGAACATCGTCTGGCCCGCGGTGTCGACATCACGTTTGACGAACGAAATGCCGATGGCCGAAGCGTCAAGCACAGGAACGGTTAGGCGCGGCTGCGCCAGCTCATGAAGGGCAGCGCGCAAAAATGCCATGTAACCGGCCACGACAAACACCGCACGCAGAGGCGTCGGCAAGAACCAGCGGCGCGCGTAGTGGGCGCCGATAAGTGTGGCAAGATCCATGACGAGCTTGTGCTTGCGTGGCTCAAGCTGCATCACATAACCCGTCTTTGCGTCGGCAATGGCCTGGGCATCGAGCGCACACAAAGCGTCGAGCACGCCCGCACGACACTGCTCATCATATTCGAGCGCCATCTGGCCAATACGGCCGTAAACGCGCACCTTGTGCACGCCGTCGATGTCGCCGCTGAGCTTAAGAAGCGCATCGAGATCACTCTCTGGCACAGGACCCGCCAACTGAAGGCGGGTCCTGCCGGGGATCTCGCTAATAATCGAGAATCTCATAGCTTGTGCCTGGGAGCGTTACTCGGCTGCCTCGTCAGCAGCGGCCTCGCTCTGGGTGATGTAGGCAGCCTCGGCAACCATGTCATCGACATTGGCCTTGGCCTGCTCGACCATGTCCTGGTAGCAGTTCTTGACGCGCATACCGCACGCGATGCCCTGCACGCAGGCATTCTTGACCGGAGCGCTGGTAAGCAGCTTGATGCCGGCCGTGCCAAGCAGAAAACCGCCACCGACAAGCAGGGTATTGAACGTCGACTTCTTCATGTTGTTTCTCCCTTTTGCCGCATTGGACGCGGCACGGTGCCTCAGCACCCGAGTAAACAAGTTTGCTCGAGCACACTTTTGGAAAATAGTTTAGTTTATCTAACTATTAAGTTCAACAATGGTTAACTTTTTGGAAACTATGGGGGTGAACTCAATATGACAAAGGGACTGCCCCTTTTTCATATTCCTACAGCTGCCAGTCCGCCGCCTCCTTTTGCAGCGCAACCATGCGGGCGAATTCTCCACCTGCCGCCTTGAGCTGCGCCGGGGTGCCCTGTTCGGCAACCACTCCATTCTTGAGCACAACGATTTTGTCGGCATTTTCCACCGTACGCATACGGTGGGCAATAACGATAACCGTCTTACCTGCAAGCAGACGGGAGAGTGCCTGCTGTACCACGGTCTCGTTCTCCACATCCAAGCTTGCCGTCGCCTCGTCCAACAGCACGATGGGTGCGTCTTTGAGCAGCGCGCGGGCGATGGAGATGCGCTGGCGCTCGCCACCGGACAGCTTGGAGCCGTTCTCGCCGATCATGGTGTCGTAGCCCTGCGGCATGCGGCACACAAACTCGTCGCAGTTGGCGGCACGCGCGGCCGCAAGCACTTCCTCATCGGTGGCATCACGACGCCCGAGGCGGATGTTTCCCATCACCGTGTCGTCAAAGAGCAGCACGTCTTGGAACACGATAGCGTAGTCGCGCAGGAGTACCTCGGGATCGACGCCCGCAACATCCACACCGCCCACGGTAACCTTGCCCGCAGTGGCATCCCAAAAGCGCGCGGCCAGGCGGCTCACCGTAGACTTACCGGAACCCGAAGGACCGACCAGCGCCGTAACTTCGCCTTCCTTGGCGGTAAAGCTCACATCGGTAAGAACTTTCTCGCCGGCGCGGCCGTCCTCGCCCGCACCATAGCCAAATGCCACGTGATCGAACACCACATCGTGACCCGCGGGCTCAAATTTCTCGCTGCCCCGCGCCACAGGCTCTTCCATGATGGAACGCATGCGCTTGGCAGACGACTCGGCGGCAAACAGCTCGGACATTAACATTAACGCCTGGTCAAAGGGCGCATAGATACGGCTCACCATAAGCAAGAAGGCAAACATCACCAAAAAGTCGACCCGCCCCGAGGCAACCATCGCGGCACCCGTTACCAGCGTGGAAGCGACCCCCAGACGCAAAATGACAAAGGCAGAGTTGACCAAAAGCCCGTTAACGAGTTCTCCCTTAGTGGTCTCGCGCTCCTCGTCATCGATCACGGCACCGAGTCCCTCAAGATAATAGGCCTCCTGGTTGGTAGCGCGGATCTCGCGCACACAATCGAGCGTCTCCTGGATCGCCTCGGTGACTTTGACCTTCTCGGCGCGAACACGGTCGAACACCGGGACCATGGGGCCGCGCGTCAAATACAGCACGGCAAA
Source organism: uncultured Collinsella sp. (assembly GCA_902494605.1). Classification (GTDB taxonomy): domain Bacteria; phylum Actinomycetota; class Coriobacteriia; order Coriobacteriales; family Coriobacteriaceae; genus Collinsella. Next base: position 12,087 of record CABUUG010000008.1, on the reverse strand, counting down.
GGCCACGGGAACGCTCCAGAACGCCGTGATCGCCAACTGCCAGCAAAAGAACAGCGATGCTGCGAACACAATAGCGCTTGCGATAATGGCGCCCCAAAGCTCTCCCAACACGTGGCTGTAGGCATGTTCCATGGTCTGGACATCGCCCATGATGGTCTCGGTTAAATCGGCCAGATCACGACGACCGAAAAACGACAGCGGCAGTTTGCGCAAGCGTTCGGCGATCTCCATACGCTGCTTGCCGCACTCCTCGTAAAAGATGCAGTAGGTGTAGTAATACTGTTGCCAGTTAGAGGCAAAGAGCAACACGAAAAAGACCAGGAGGCCGCCCACGATCGGCAGGGCATCCGGCAGGTCAGCGCCAGTGGCGAGATGTTCGACAAAACCGGCCATGACCAGGAATAAAAAGCCCATGCCGGCCATGGTAATAAGATTGGTGAGCGTGGTCCAGAAAATGCCGCGCTTTACGCCGGCGACGCCTTTATCGGATAGGAAATACTTCTTTTGGAATGAGGCGAACATTTAGGCCTCGCCTCCCTTCGTGACGGCGGCATCCGCGGTCGCTGCAGTGATTTTCCAGCTCGCGGCCTGTTCGTATTCGGCCCACATCTTGGCATACAAACCCTCTTGGGACAGCAACTCGGCATGAGTACCCGACTCCTGCACCCTGCCCTGGTTGAGCACCACGATTTGATCTGCGCCCACTACAGTCGAGAGTCGATGAGCAATCATAATGACCGTGCGACCCGCCGCCAGCTTGCTAAAGGCGCGCTGGATGAGCGCCTCGTTCTCGGGGTCGGCAAACGCCGTGGCCTCATCGAGCACCACGATAGGCGCGTCTTTAAGGATCGCGCGGGCGAGCGCCACGCGCTGGACCTCGCCGCCCGAAAGATATGCTCCGCCGGCACCGAGCATGGTATTGATGCCCTGCGGGAGCTTGGCCACAATGTCGTCGCACTGAGCTGCGGAGAGGGCCGCACGCACTTCGTCGTCAGTGGCCGTAGGCTTGGAGGCGCGCACATTATCGGCAAGTGTTTGCCGGAACAGCTGGTTAGTCTGGAACACGAAAGCGACCTGGTCCATAAGCTCGTGCGGATCCATATCGCAAACGTCCACACCGCCTACAAGCACTCGGCCCGAAGAGACATCCCAAAAACGAGGAATCAGGCTTGCGCAGGTTGACTTGCCGCCGCCCGAAGGACCCACTAGGGCGAGGGTGCTACCAGCGGGAACACTGAAACTTACATGGCTAACGGCAGGTGCTTCGGCACCCTCGTACGTAAAGCTTACGTCCTCAAATCGCACTTCGCCGCCGGCAGGGTGCTTGAGTTGGGCGGGCACGGAGAGCTGCTTGGAATCCATGATACTTCGAATACGAGCCAGCGAATCGGCACTCATCTGAGAGGCCTCGCCCACAAACATGAGCTTGGTCAGGGCCGTCGGTACCACGGCCGAAAATATCGCGTAAAACGTGAAGTTGGCCATAAAATGTGCGAAGTCCGTCTCGCCCGGCGCCAACAGCAACGCCACGGGCAACAGGAATGCCACAAGACCATTGAGCGCGGTAAGGTTGAGTACCTGCGGACCTCGGCAGAACGTGCCCGCATAGTTTTGTGCCATGTCGGCGTATTCGGCGATCGCATCGTGGAAAGCCTTAAAGGAGTAGACCGTCTGCTGAAACACCTTGACCACGGGAATACCGCGTACGTATTCGGTGCCGGTCTTGTTCATCTTGACCAGCGCTCCCATGTAGGCCTTCATGAACTCGGCGCCTTTGCCGCTCATCATGGTGGCCATGGCGCCAAACGAAATGGCCACCGAGATGAGGCATGCCGCGCCCAAGCGCCAATCGAGGGCGAAAAGCAATACGAGCAGGCCCACGACCATGGCGGCGGCGCCTGCGATATCGGGCAGCATGTGTGCGAGCAAAGTCTCGGTGGAGGCGGCACATCCGTCTACAACACGACGCAGCTCACCGGTGGCGTGCGTGTCAAAGTAGCCAAGCGGCAGCTTAAGCAGGTGCTCGCTCGTAGTCTTGCGGATATTGGACGCACAGCGAAACGCGGACAGATGCGTGCACATGAGCCCCACGAAATAAGCTACGATGCTTGCCAGGGCAAAACCCACGGCCCACCAGCCATACATCGCGATGTCGCAGGCTTCGCTCCAGTTAGGCGCCACGGCGATCAGATCGCGCGCGACAAGCCAAATGCACACGTACGGGCCAAAGCTCAGCAGCTGCGAGAGCGCCGAGAGCGCCATGCCCAAATACGTTAGGAATTTGCGGTCACCGGCATACGCGAGCAACTCGCCGATGCCTCCACCTTCCCTTTTTGATCCCTTTGCCATGAGATTCCTTTCTAACGGCTTGAGAGTTAACCGTTCTCAACTTATCATTGATATGTTAGCCAAGGCACACAATCGAGCCAGGCGTGGACGTTTTCGCAAAGGAAGGGGACGCTTTTGAAAATGCATCGGGCTGCGACCGACATAACTGAGCTCTACGCACCACAGTTTGAGCAGTTTGGCCTGGAGCTTTCCGGCAAGGGCGCTGTCTTTACCGGCGAGGTGGCAAACGATCGGGCGCACGGACGCGCATGGATCATGCCTCTCTCCCCTGCCTGCATTGTCATGGAGCATTTCATCACCCCGACGCACGATATGTACCTGGCCGAATACACACCCGAGCCGTACGCCTGCGTGAGCGAAGTCAGCGCGCCCACACTTACATGCATGCCCGAGACTGGCATAACGCCCGCGAACCTCAAACCATCGCATGGACCGTGGCCAAACAATGCCGTTTGCAGCTTTATCCAAGATAGCTGTGGCGAGGAATTAAGCCCGCTGTTTGCGGGGGAACTTTATCACTCGCGCTCGGTGCTCTTTTTGCCTGGATATTTTGACGAACTGGAGCACCGCTATCCCACCGAGTTCGCGGGAATCTTTGAGGCGTTTGCCGAGCCATGGCACGAGGAAGCGACGTCTGCCATCTATCACACGCTGCGCCGGATTAACGAGGACCGTGCCCAAACCGTAGGCGGACACGTCTATATGCAGGGCATCGTGGAGACCATGGTCGCGGAGCTCGCCTGTTCGCGCGCGGCCCACAAGCAGGCGCGGCAGGCGGCAGACACACGCGTCAGCATAACCATGGCCGAAGAAGCAACGGCAATGATTGAGCGCACGCTCGACAAAGGCAGACATGTGGGTATCAACGAGGTGGCCGAGAGGCTCTACACAAGCCGCTCCAAACTATGCGCCACCTTTAAGGCCCAAACCGGCGAGTCCCTGGGCGCCTACATTCGCAGACGCCGTATGGAGCGAGCGCAGGACCTTTTGGCAGATAGCGCGCTCACGATAGCGCAGGTGGCAGAGCGTCTAGGCTACCCTCAGCAGGCCGCCTTCGCCCAAGCCTTCAAGCAATACACCGGCATGACACCCACGGCTTGGCGAAGCAAGCATCGCTAAGGCCCAAGCTCCCTGGCCGTAACGGAGCGATTAATTAGCCGCCGCCCGTCAGCTCACCCGGGATCTAAACGTCAAGATGCGCACAATCAAGCGCCTTTTTGATAAGAGGGACAGATCGATCAGCCAAATACAACGGAATGTTGAGCACCCCGTCGTCGAGCTTTAGGTTCTTAAGTGAGTAGCGGACCCTCAATGGAGTCGTCTCCGCATGCTTGTCGGCATAGTACTTAAGGCTCTTGGAATGAACGACCTCTCCCGATTTGACCTCGACGGGAACGATTTCGTTTCCGACCTGAATCAAAAAATCGACTTCGTGCTTCGGCTTCTCGTTTGTCCAATAACGCGGAGCAGCATCTAACTGTGAAAGTAATGCCTGAAGCACATAGTTCTCGGCGAACGAACCTTTGAACTCCGAAAATAGCGCATCCGAGATGGCAAAAGCGGACGCATCCAGCCTTGCCATGCGGCGCAGCAAGCCGACATCAAGACAGTAGACTTTAAATGCCTTGAGGTCATCGTACGCAGAGAGCGGCACACCACCGGCAGCATTAAGGCGAACCGCCGTGATGAGCCCAGCATCGGCAAGCCATTCCAGAGCATCCTCGTATTCTCGAGCACGAGCCCCCTCGCGCACCGCACCCCAAACGAACTTTTTGTTCTCGCGCGCCAACTGAGCTGGAATCGAGTTCCATATTTGCGAAAGCTTGGCGAACTGCGCACGGCCACCATGCTTGGCAAAATCGCGCTCGTAGGAATCCAAGAGATCAGACAACACCTTATCGACCTGAACGATATCGCCCGTCTCCACCCACCGGCCAAGAGCCTCTGGCATGCCGCCGCATGCAAAATAACGACGAAGATGCTCGACGAGACGGACATGGAAGAAATCGGGCACTGTCTCGATCTGATCCAGGCCGCCAAGGTATTCGTCGTAGTTTGCAGCGCCCTCGGCTTTCAGAAACTCGGAAAAGCTCATGGGGCGCATCTCCATGAACTCGACCTTTCCCACCGGAAAAGCGCTGGTCTCACGGGACAAGCGAACGCCCAACAAAGACCCTGCGCATGCGACGTGATACTCGGGGGCTTCGTCACAGAAGTATTTAAGGGCGCCGACTGCAGAAGGACAATCCTGGATCTCATCAATAATAAGCAGCGTTTCGCCGGGCTCGATAGGCTGTCCAAGTGCCAGGGAAAGATTTGAGATGATCCGTCGAGGATCGCGCGTACCTTCGAAAAACTGAGCGTACTCGCTCTGTACCCCAGGTGACGGCTCCTCGAGCGTCAGATACACAAAATTGCGGTACGAGGTTCGACCGAACTCCTTAAGCGCCCACGTCTTTCCAACCTGGCGCGCCCCCTTAAGGATAAGCGGCTTACGATATTCTGACGCTTTCCAAGCGTTAAGCTTGGCAATGATATCTCGCTGCATGGCCGAACCTCCCGCAAAGAATCTTCCGTAAACGTGATATTTCCCACATTTTACCCTAGGTAAAACGTGACATTTATCACATTTACGGAAGTTTTAAGCTCATTTCGCCACACTTTCATCACATTCAAAAGGCGGAGGCGCATTTTGCGCCTCCGTCACCATCTTTCCTATCAGCCCGCCTGACCCGAACGGCCGAGTCGTCACGGAACCGAGGGGCCGAGCGCAGGGCCTTGCCTCTCAATGAGTTCCGCACGAACAGGAGGCGCCAGTGACGCCTCCGTCGTGAGTCAGGACTGTCCGAAATTGAGAGGCAAGGCCCTGCGCCCGGCCCCTCGGTTCCCGCTTACGAGAGCGACGTTCTCAGCAACTCGTTGAAGAGCTTCGGGTTGCCCTTGCCGCGGCTCGCCTTCATGCACTGGCCCACCAAAAAGCCGATGACCTTCTGGTTGCCGTCACGATACTGCTGCGCCTGCTCGGCACAGTTTGCCAGCACCTCGTCCACAATCGGCTGCAGCGCACCGGCATCGCTCACCTGACGCATACCACGCTCGTCGACGATCTTGTTGGGGTCGTCGCCGGTCTGGGCCATGGCCTCAAAGACCTCGTGCGCCTGGTTGGAGCTGATAGCATCGGTCGCCAGCAGCTTAGCCAGCGCCGCAACCTGAGCCGGCGCGATACCGGACTCGGTCAGCGACACGCCCGCGCCCTTAAGATAGGCGATCATCTCGTTCACCAGCAAGTTTGCAACCGTCTGGGCCTCCTTGCCAGCCATACCGGCAGCGGCGGCCTCAAAAAACTCGGCAAACTCGGGGTCGCCGGCAATCTGCTCGGCGTCGGCCGCCTTAATGCCAAAGTCGGCCTCAAAACGGACGCGCTTGGCATCGGGCAGCTCGGGGATCTCGCCACGGCAGCGGTCGATGAACTCGTCGTCCAGATCGAACGGCGCCAGATCGGGGTCGGGGAACAGACGATAGTCGTCTGCCGTTTCCTTCACACGCATGACCACGGTGCGCTTGCGACTGGGCTCCCAGTGGCGGGTCTCCTGATAGATGATGCCGCCCTCCTCGAGCACCTCGGCCTGGCGGCAGATCTCGTAGGCAAGGCCATCGTGCAGGCTCTTAAACGAGTTGAGGTTCTTGAGCTCGGTCTTGGTGCCCAACTTGGTCTCGCCGCGGCGGCGCAGCGACACGTTGCCGTCGCAGCGCATGGAACCCTTCTCCATGGAGCAGTCCGAAATGCCCAGCGTCACAAAGATGCGACGGAGCTTCTCCATAAACAGACGCGCTTCCTCGGGCGTGCGCAAGTCGGGCTCGGTGACGAGCTCGATCAGCGGCGTGCCGCAGCGGTTGTAGTCGACGAGCGACTCGGCCGCGGCGGTAATGCGGCCCTCGGCACCGCCCACGTGCACCATCTTGGCGGCGTCCTCCTCCATGTGGATGCGCAGGATGCGGATGGGCACCGTGTAGGAACCGTCCTCGCGACGCTCGGGCATCTGCAGGTTGGACGCGTCATAGCTGGCCAGGTGGCCGGCGCGCTGGTTGCCTTCGCGCATGGTCGACGTCATGGACGTGGACAGGCCCTCGGCGTTGGCCGAGGCGCTCGCCAGGCTCTGGGCCTCGGCCTCGCCAAACGCGCAGTCGGGGCGCTCGGCGGCACCGCGACCGGTCACGTCCAGGTCCAGGTGACCGTACATGGCAAAGGCGACCGGACCCTGCGTGGTCTGGAAGTTCTTGGCCATATCGGGATAGAAGTAGTGCTTGCGGTAGAACATCGAGTGGCGCTGGATCTCGCAGTTGGTGGCAAGGCCGGCCTTGACGATGCTCTCGATGGCGCGCTTGTTAGGCACCGGCAGGGCGCCGGGCAAGCCCAGGCACACCGGACACACGTTGGCGTTGGGCTCGTCATCGTGGCTGAGCTTACAGTTGCAGAACATCTTGGTGTCGAGTGCGGTGAGCTCGGTATGGATCTCCAGGCCGATCACGGCCTCCCAATCCTGCAGGACCTCGGAAAGCTCCTTCATTACAGCTCGCCTCCCTTCCCGGCAAAATCGGGCGCGACGGAAAGCGCGGGCGCGCCCGTGGCGGCATCGGCAAAGCCGCGCTCCAGGGCGCGGGCAAACGTGAGCAGCTGACGGTCCTTAAAGGCAGGCCCCACCAGCTGGGCAGAAACGGGCAGCTGAGTATCCTCGCCCAGACCCAGCGGCACCGAGATACCACCGTTGCCGCAAATGTTGAGCGAGATGGTGTACAGGTCGGAGAGGTACATCTGCGTGGGGTCGCTGATCTCGCCAAACTTAAAGGCCGTGCGCGGCGAGGCGGGCATGAGGATGGTGTCCACCTTGGCATACGCGGCGTCGTAGTCCTGCGTGATGAGCGTGCGGGCCTTTTGCGCAGCGTAGTAGTACTTGTCGTACACGCCCGAGCTCAGCAGGTAGGCGCCGAGCATCTGACGGCGCTTGGCCTCGGCGCCAAAGCCGTGGGCGCGCGACAGCGAGCTCTGGTCGGACAGGTTGGCGCAGCCCTCCTCCTGGTAGCCGTAGCGAATGCCGTCGAAGCGCGCCAGGTTGGAGAACGCCTCGGCCGGACCGATGACGTAGTAGGCGGCGATAGCGGCGTCTAGGTGCGGCAGGTCGACCTCGACCAGCTCGGCACCCTGGTTCTGCAGCTCCTGGGCGGCGCGCTGGACAGCAGTCTTGACCTCGGGCGTCAGGCCCTCGGCCTCCATAAACGCAGGGATAATGCCCACGCGCTTGCCCTCGATGCTGTCGTTGAGATGCTCAGTAAAGTCGACGGCGCAATCCTGGCTGGTGCAGTCGTACGGATCGCGGCCCGCGCCGGTAAGCGCGTTCATGGCCAGCGCGACATCCTCGACCGTGCGGCCAAAGGGTCCCACCTGGTCGAGCGACGAGCCAAAGGCAACCACGCCGTAACGGCTCACGGCGCCGTACGCGGGCTTAAAGCCCACCACGCCGCACAGCGACGCCGGCTGGCGAATGGAGCCGCCGGTGTCCGAGCCCAGCGAGAGCACGACCTCGCCCGCGGCGACGGCGGCGGCGGAGCCGCCCGAGGAGCCGCCGGGCACGCGCTCGGTATCCCAGGGGTTGTTGGTGCGGTGGAACGCCGAGCTCTCGGTGGAGCTGCCAAAGGCAAACTCGTCCATGTTGGCCTTGCCCATGGGCAGGCAGCCGGCATCGAGCATGCGCTGGACGCAGGTGGCGGTGTAGACGCTCTGGTAGTTCTCGAGCATGCGGGAAGCGCAGGTGGTGCGCGTGCCCACAAGGTTCATGTTGTCCTTGATGGCCAGCGGCACGCCCGCGAGCGGAGGCAGCGGCTTGCCTGCGGCACGGTCGGCATCCACGCGCGCAGCGGCCTCGAGCGCAAGCTCGGGCGCCACCTGCAGGAATGCCTGGACCCCGCCTTCGCACGCCTCGATGGCGACAAGGGAGGCCTGGGCCACCTCGGTAGCGGTAAAGTCGCCGGCGGCAACGCCCGCGGCGATCTGGGCGGCGGTAAGGGAATCGAAGCTCTGCGCCATTACTCGCTCTCCCCCTCTCCCAAAATGGACGGCACGCGGAAGTAGCGGTCGCGCGCGCTGCCGGCGTTTTCAAGCGCGACGTCGAGCGGCAGATCGCGCTCGGGCTCGCGCAGGTCATCGCCCATCACGTTGGACAGGCTTCCGATAGGATGGAACGTGGGCTCCACGTCGGGCAAGTCATATTGCAAGACGGGCTCGAGCATCTGGACGGCGTCGTTCATGTAGGACGTCATCTGGGTGAGCTCGTCATCGGTCAGTGCGATCTTTGCGTACTCGGCGATGCCGCGCACGTCTTTCTCGCTGAGTGCCATAGGCGCTCCCTTCCGCATAACAGATAAACCGCTCTAGTATACAGGGCAACGCCGCTCGGAGCAGGTGCTTTACCTAAATGCAGCGAAAACGTAACGAGGGCGGCGGCTGGCAGGCGGCGGGCTGGCGGTTCTGCAGCGAAACCGTACCGTCCGTAGCGAAAACCATCCCGCCCACAACGAAAACCATCACAACATTCGACACTTTTCGCCAAAATCGCGATTTTCATCGAATGTTGTGATGGTTTGGAAGCCCCCGACCACCACAAAGGTGCCTGTCCCCATTGTGGTGGTTCTGGAGAATGTCTTATGCCGAGGCCTTGGCCTTGCGGCGCTTGCGGACCGCGTGGATCACGATGTCCAGCAGCAACAGCACAATGGCCACGACCACGATGAGCACAGCAAACTCGCGCTTGCCCCAGTGGCGACCGGCCAGCGACTTTTGCTTGTCGACGTCCTTCTTGCTGTACTTGGTGCGCACGCAATGCACCAGCAGGCGATGGTCGTTCACGCCGTAGGGTGTGCAGGTGACGAGCGTCACCTTGTCGGCGCCGGGTTCGATGGTCAGCGACTCCATCTCCTCAGGCAGCACCACCTCGGAGTTCACCATCTTGTAGGCGAGCGTCTTGTTCATGGTGTGCAGCAGTACCAGGTCGCCGGGCTCCAGCGAATGGATGTCGTCGAACATGCTCAAATTGCGCATGCCCGAGTGCGCGGTGAGCACGCAATGCGTCGAGGTGCCGCCCACCGGCAGGCTCGTGCCCTCCAGGTGGCCGACGCCCGCCATGAGGACTTCTTCGCTCGTGCCGTGGTAGATGGGCATACTCACGTCGATGGAGGGGATCTCGACCCAGCTCATCATGGGATCGCGGTCAAAGATGAGCTGCTGAGCGTAGGGCTCGATCTGGTCGGTGGGAAGCTCGGTGGCCTCGCCCGCCAGCTGCTCGTTAAAGGAGCGCGCCTGGAGCAGGATGCGCTCACGCTCCTCGGCAGACAGCGCGTCCACGGTGCTGGACACGGTGCTGATCTGGTTGAACACGCCCGAGGCCTCGAGCCGGTCCAAGATCCACGGCCAGGTCATAAGGCCCACGCCAATAAGGATGATGACGATGGTGATGAGCCGATCGGCCCAGCGCGGCAGTCGCTTGCGGCGGCGTTTGGACTTTGGTTGAGGTTTGGGCTGAGGGCTTGAGCCACCGTTGGCCGCGGCGTTATTGCTCTTCATATGTTTGGCGCCCTGCACCATCGCCGGTCACTCCTCTACAACTCAAGTTGTCTAAACAAATAATAGCCGATTAGCGAACTTCTGCCGCGGGTAACGCAGCTAGGACCGAAACGCCGCCTACGGTTCGAATTCTTGAAGGCCTTCTACAGCGCTTCTTGCCATGGATATTCCTTTCCAAACATGCGATCGACTTCGAGCTGAATTCGCTCATCGTCGATTGCCGCCAAAGATAGCGCAAGCGAAATGTCGTCGACGCGGGAGGAGTCGGCAAACACGGGCGCATAGCGCCACACTTGGATCATCGCCGTTTCGTTATCCGGCAACTCCCCGTCTGCGACTTCGAGATCGCCCAGTTGACGCCATGCTCTTCTTAAGACGGCCTTTTGTTCCATGCCCGGCGCAGCGAGCATCGAACGCGCAGCGAGCGCCGTCTCCCCGGCGTCAACAAGATAGTCGATCTGCGGCGTCTTCCTTGCAAAAAAGACCTTCGAGACAGGCGAGGAGAGCTCTGCCATGTGCTCGCTGAGCAGAAGATCAACGGCAACAGGAAACACAACGACACGTCGCTCGCGACGCTCGCGCCTCGCGAGCCCCCTGTCAACAAGCTCGGTTATGGCCTCACTCGCACGGCTTACCGAGATCCCAAGCGCACGACAAAGGTCATAGGGGCGATATGGCTCCTGGGCTGCTCCCCAGATTGCGGCAGCCTGCGCGTTGGGTGACATCTTGGTCGCGTGATTGTGAAACCAGGCACCGCCCCTCTCCGTGCAGGCTGTGCCCATAAATGGAAGAAAAGCCTGTCTACCTGGGCAGACAAAGGGAATCCCTTGTGCAACTAATGCTTTGCGCTGACGTGCATCGGCATCAGGAAACGAAACGACAACAGGAGTCTCCGCGCGCAAGGATAGCTGACTATAGACTCTCTTAGCCTCGGGAAGCCCGACGCCAGTAGGCAAACTTGCAAGCAAAAACGAAAAACCGTTTGCGTCAACAGCGCGGACCTCAATCGCCCGCAGATGCAGCGGCAAGCGTGCGGATCCAGGCCAAATTTTGGCCTTGGCGGAGAGGCCTAGTGCTTCTTGTAAGTAGATTAGCGCTTCGTTCATTTCCATCGTTTTCGTTTGATTCCAGTTTATATTGGAATTATACATAATTTTCGGAATTAATGAGATTCCGTTCGTGCCTAAGCCTATATTTGAGTTTTCAGAATATCCCAGATCGGCGGGGCGATTCGGGATACAATATCAATAGAAAACGACGCACCCCGCGTAAATGTTTGGGAGCGCGGGCGGCCTAGTTTTCAGCTTTTGTTAAATGCCCGGAATCCGACCCCCGGGCATTCTTATTTGCGCTTGTTGCGGCGCAAATGCCTTCCACCGTCCGCACTGCGCGTGCGCCTACGGACCTTAAACCGAACTTCATGCGAGTCAAGAAACGCGATGACGGATGAGTCCGCATCGGACGGTGGAGGCTGCCTGTGTTATCCAAAAAGAACGGGGCAAACTCCAGTGCGGAGTCTGCCCCGAAAAGAGAATAGCAAAGCAAGAACGTGGATGGACGAGAAAAGTGTCCGCAAGTCTCATGGCCATCACATCCCACCTGCCAAAGGGATGGGTGAGCGAGCGTTACTCCTGCTCGGACTCCTCAGCCTGCTTACGGCTGCGGATGAGGTGTGCCACGCCGATGCACAGCACCGCGCCACCAGCAATCCAAGTGAAGGTCACGCCGTTGAGACCGGTCAGCGGAAGGCCAGAGCCCTTCTTGTTTTCAATGGTAATGGACATGACCGAACCATTTGCAGTACCGGGAGTGACCTTTTCGATGTCTTCGCCAACGGCCAGCGTCGACAATTTGCCATTTTCATCATAGGTCGGCGTAACCGTAATCTGGAAGGGCGCGATAGTGTTGTAGCCCGAAGGAGTGGTCGTCTCGGCAATCTCATACGTACCCTTAACGAGGCCAGGGATTAAAACCTTGCCGCTCGTAGCATCGGTCATAAACTCAGAAGCATTTTCTTTAGTCTCGACAAGGGTCCCGTCATCCTTAAGCCATTTGCCAGCAGAGGCAGAGTCCCCGTTGTTAACGACTTTGACCTTAAAGCCAGCAGCAAGTTTTTTGTCCGT